>NZ_JBQSYD010000005.1:0-160306 GCF_052378905.1 Halomonas sp. AOP22-C1-8
GATGATGTCTGAGCAGAATGAAAACGTTTCCCTTGAGCCACCATCACAGCAAGAGCTCGTTGATTTCATGGTGGGATTCAAAACGAATGTCGTTTTATGGGGCTCCCCGAAGGTTATCAACGCCCAGCTGAACTTTCAGAAAGTATCAGAATCTGGCGGCAACGTACTTTTTGCTGTAGATAAGTTGTACAAAGCAATTCGTGAAGACATAGGGCTTAGCAACAAAGGGCTCGATAAGCGTCAGTTAGTGAAAATGTATTTGCGTGACCCAGGCGAGTTGGATGCGATGAGCGCTTCTAACCAAGCATTGCAGCGGACAAGCCGCTGAATGCGGCGTTATAGGTAAAGAGTATGGGAGTACCCCTTGGCTGTACCTGATTTTCAATCATTGATGTTGCCATTGCTCAAATTCTCCGCTGATGGCGAAGAGCATACGATGCAGGAAGCCCGTGAGGGGTTGGCGAAAATAATGGAGCTGTCTCAAGAAGATCTTGAGGAAAGGCTGCCAAGCGGTCGGCAATCTACATTTGCAAACCGCGTAGCTTGGGCGAAGGTCTATTTGACCCAAGCCGGAGTCCTGAAATCGCCCAAGCGGGGTAAATTTCATATTTCTGATCGCGGCCGAAAAATTCTTTCAGAAAACCCATGTCGGATAGACATAAAATTTTTGCAGCGGTTTGAGGAGTTCCAGGCATTTCGGCAGGCAAGCAGCAAAAACCGAACCGAGAAAGTAACCCACACGGGCGACGACGAGGCAGCAACTACGACTCCGGAAGAGACATTGGAGCAAGCCTACCAGCAGTTACGGGATGAAACGGCAAACGAGCTGCTTCATCTGGTAAAGAACAATACGCCGGAATTTTTCGAAAAACTGGTTATTCACCTTATCGTTTCAATGGGGTATGGGGGCTCTGTCAAAGAAGCGGGCAAGGCTACTCGAAAAACAGCAGATGAAGGTATTGATGGCGTCATCAAAGAAGATCGTCTCGGTCTGGAAACCATATACCTTCAGGCAAAGCGTTGGGAAGCAGCGGTTGGCCGACCAGAGATTCAGAAATTTGTTGGAGCGCTTCATGGCCAAAGAGCCAAGAAAGGGGTGTTCATCACAACCAGCCGCTTCTCGAAAGAGGCACTGGATTACGTCGGTCAAATTGATCCGAAGGTTGTCCTGATAGATGGCGCAGATCTCGTGCAGCTGATGATTGATCATGGTGTTGGAGTCAGTACGGCAACGATATATGAAGTCAAAAAGGTGGATACGGACTTCTTCATTGAAGATTGACAGAGACACCTATAACAAAACGCCCACTCGGATGGCCTTTTCTCCGCGTTGCTCCAAAAAGGCCACCGGTGCGCTCTGCGTTATATTAGTCATCGTTAAATGTCCGTTTATGCCCGAAACCCCCTGCAAATTAAAGTATCTACTCAGTGCAATAATAAAATTGTTGGCCGGTAGGCTGTCTCTTCTGATTTCCCATAACCTACAGAAATGCCGCTATAACAAAAAACCGGCCATACGCAGTGACCGGTAAATTTACTATGGCTGGATTAAAACGATTCAATCATTTTCAGGCGATGTAGTCTGCGCCTCGGTTTCTTCCTCGGGATCTTCTTCAACTTGCTTAACTCGAGGTGCCGGAGCCACCCAGGCTTTTAGGTATTGGCCTGCATAGCGGTAGAAATCGGGGGATTACGCAGGCGAGGCGTTGGGCTTTGTAAGTAATCTCTTACAAATGTGACGGCAACGTCTTACATCGCGAAGCTGCATTGTCTGTTAGGTTGTGGGTGCGATTGGATGCGCGAGCCGGATGGAGCCAGCTTTGCTGTAAGGATACGGATACCAAAGACCCTCGGCCAGTGGATGGCCGGGGGTTATATATTAGGATCGGGTAACTGACGATTAGGTCAGCGAAACACCGATTTCTGGGCGCGCTTCTGGGCTTCTTCAGCGCTCAGGCTGACAGTTTCCTTACCCTGGCGCTTTGCAGCAAGATAACGCTTACGTGCAGCCTGAATAGTCGCTGCTTTGCGCTGCTGCTGAGTGGTGTGATCATTGACGTATAAATGCATAGCATGTTCCTCGCTGAGAGGTAAAAGGATTGTCATCTAACAAGCTATCGAGAGTGTCAAATTTTGTCTCGTAGGCGTCTGCTGGGATAGGAATGCCGAGTTCCTGATTCACCTTCAGCGCAGTACTATCATCCCAAGCTTGTCGTGGAATAAATAGCGCGCCGTAGTTTGTCCCCGCCAGTGAAAAGTGTTGAATCTGTGCGCCTGGAAGAGTGGTGTCATCAATAAACTCTCGGCTACCAAAAATAATGCCCATGCCGCCTCCTGAAAACGGGGCAAGTATTATGGCATGGAAACAGCTCGCTTATCCTTTAACCTCACTCACCACCCAAGCCGTGGCATCAATCTGCGGCTTGTAGCCATTCAAGGTTAACGGCGACTCCGGCAACATATCCGCCCGCACTTGCGCTTTCTGCTGGTAGTAGCTGAAAAACTGCTCTGAACCATGTTGTACCCGCCGCTAGTACCTGGCACTTTGGCGCAATCGCCCCATAGCTCCTACCTTGTTGTAAAGACAAGAGGAAAGATTATGCTCAATAATCTCGCCAACAAGCTGGGCCTTCGGACGGATCCGACTATTTTTTTCACCTCTGCAGGCATCATGGTCCTGTTCCTGGTGGCGCTGTTGATTGCACCGGACGCGATAGGGAGTGCCTTTGGTGCGGGGCGGGAGTGGGTGGTTACTAACCTTGGCTGGTTTTTTATTTTAGGGGTGACCTGTTGGGTGGCGTTTTTGCTGTGGGTGGCGATTAGCCGTTACGGGGCAATTCGCTTGGGTGGTAACGACGCCAAGCCTGCGTATAGCAACATTTCCTGGTTCACCATGCTGTTTGCGGGTGGTATCGGTACGGTGTTGATGTTCTGGGGGGTTGCCGAGCCTATTTCCCACTTCTCTACGCCGCCAAGGCCGGGTGTCGAACCCTTTTCGGTAGAAGCCGCCGATGATGCCATGAGCTTTTCGATCTATCACTTGGGGCTGCATACCTGGGCGATTTTTGCGATGCCGGGGCTGGCGTTTGCGTACTTTATCTATCGTTACAACTTGCCGATGCGTTTTAGCTCCGTGTTCTACCCGTTGCTGGGCGAGCGCATTTACGGCCCTGTCGGCAAAACCCTCGATATCTTTGCCATTCTCGGCACGTTGTTTGGCGTGGCGGTTTCCATTGGCTTGGGCACTCAACAGATCAATGCAGGGTTAACCGAACTGTTCGGTGTGCCAGATGCGGTGTTTACCAAGGTGGTTATTATCGCTGTGCTGACCGCCGTTGCTGTGGGGTCGATTGTGGCGGGGCTGGATTCAGGCGTGAAGCGGCTTTCCAATATCAATATTGGCATGGCGGTTGGCTTGCTGGTGTTTGTGCTGCTTACCGGCTCGACCGTGTTTTTGTTACGTGCGGTTGTTGAAACCTTTGGCTTGTACATCACTAACCTGTTGCCGATGGCGTTCTGGAATGACACCCTGGCTCGCTACGCCAGCACCGACGGCAGTGGCTGGGGGTGGCAGGGCAGTTGGACGGTGTTCTATTGGGCCTGGACGGTGACATGGTCGCCTTTCATCGGCATCTTTGTGGCACGTATCTCTCGCGGGCGCACCATCCGTGAGTTTGTGCTGGGTGTGCTGTTTGCGCCTTCCATGTTTACGCTGGTGTGGTTTGCAATCTTTGGTTGGTCGGCCATGGAGATTGATGGCATTGGCGCAGCGGCTCGCGAGGCAATGGGGGACCAGGCGGGTGCCTTGTCCGCCGCCGTGGCTGAAAGCATCCCGCTCGCCATGTTCGCGTTTTTTGAGAACTTCCCAGCGGCTACGTTAATCCAGGGCTTGGCGGTGGTAATCGTGGCAATTTTCTTCGCTACTTCGTCAGATTCTGCGTCGTTGGTGGTCGATATGTTGTGTACCGGCAGCGCCGACCCTGGCCCTTGGCATCAGCGCGTATTCTGGGGTGTTTCGGAAGGCATGCTGGCCGCTATGCTGATTGTGCTGGCGGGTGATGCGGGGCTTACCGCACTACAAGAGGTAATTACCGTGGTCGGTTTGCCCATGTTTATCCTGGTGTTTGTCATGATGCTATCGCTGCTGCGCGGCCTTTCTCATGAGGACCTTACTAAAGTGAAAGTAGGCAGCCCACCCAAGCCCGAAAAGCTGAACGAATAACCTTACGAAGTGACCACACAGAAAAATGCCCGCTGATGGCTCAGCGGGCATTTCTTGTAGCATTCGGAAGTTTAATCTTCCCTGTTCGCACGTTATTAACATTCGAGCCAGCAGTCGTTGAATTGTCTCGTAGTTAGAACAGCAAACTATTTAAAACGGCAGAACGCCGCTAAAGCCAATCCCTAGTACGGCGATCACGACAACCACGACAACAATAACGGTAGTAGAAGGCATATTTACATTCCTTGTAAGGGGGAGAGCCTTTAAGCCTAGTGCATGGGTGGCTTTTTCGCACGTGGCGAGGCGAACATGCCGATACGGAATGATTAACCGGTGGCTGATTAAGGGGCTGATGCCAATTAGGAGCTGAAGTAGAAGCTGAAAGTAGAAATTAAACGTAGCAACGAACAGAGGAAAGCAGAGACTTAACCCATTAGCGCCCAGCAGAGGTGCTGGGCGCTATGATGACTACTGCAGGCACGTTAAGGCTATGCTGGTTTTCCGCAGCTACAGTTGTGGCCGCAGCCCGTGGAGCCGTCTGTATGGGCAATAGCACACGCCTCGGAGCAGAATTTCTGACCGTCTTTCTCAATGGATTGGTCGTCCACGGAACAATCGCATTTCGGGCAAGCACACTGTTGTTGAGCCATATTGCACCTCCTGTGTTGGTAACGTCAGCATAGACCCGGCTCCCAGTGTTATGTAATTGCGTTAGTGATTTATAGTTCAAGCTCGGCGTAGCATTCCTCCATAAAGTCCAGCAACACGCGCACTGAGGGAAGTAACTCGCGGCGTGCGAGGTAAACCGCGTGAATCACTTCTTGGCGCAGTTCCCATTCCGGTAAAACAAGCGTCAGCTGGCCGGAATCAATGGCGCCCGGCAGCACCAGCTTGGGCATTTGCGCAATACCAATGCCTGCTAGCGTGGCATGGTAAAGGGCGGTCATGTCGGTGGTGATAAAGCGTGGCGTATGCTCAATAACCTCGATGTGTTCGTCGCGCTGTAATCGCCAAGCGTGCTGTTCAACGGGCCTTGCGCGGCTGATACTGGGAAAGCGGGCAAGGTCGCAGGGCGCTTTCGGCTTCCCATAGCGGCTGAGCAGTTTCGGGCTGGCCACCAGGCACTGGCTGCTTGCTGACAGCACCTTGTGGAACAGATCGCTATCTTCAAACGGTAGAGGGCGGGCACGAATAGCAATATCCACACCTTCCGTCAGGGGGTCTACATGGCGGTTGGTGGCTTCCAGGTGAATATGTACCTGGGGGTAGAGACTCATGAAATCCGCCAGCATCTTGCTGACATGAAAGTTAAGTAACCCGGTGGGGCAGCTAAGCCGTATGATGCCGCAAGGCCCAGACTGGCTCTCTTCAATTACCTGCTGGGCAGCCTCAACTTCTTCCAGCATGGCTTTACAGTGCAGGTAATAGCGCTGGCCGATATCGGTCATTCGCAGATGCCGCGTTGAACGGTGGAGTAGCAATACCCCTAATTGTTTTTCAAGCTCCCCAACGTGTCGGCTAAGCTTTGACTTGGCGATGCCCAGGGCGTGCCCGGCGGGTGCAAAGCCTTCGTGGTCCACCACTTGGACAAAATAGTACAGGTCGTTGAGATTGGGGATTGTCATTATCGTTCTCAAATTGAAACGGTGTGTTGTGATTTTCCCATCTAATCACCGAACAGACGACCGTCTACACTCAGTTTTGTAAGTCGCAAGGCCAACCGGAGCTACCAATGGTGATGGCTCCATTAACTGAGTGCTAGGAGTGGATCATGTCAAAACCTTACGTTCGTCTAGATAAAGATAATGCCGCCGTATTGTTGGTTGATCATCAAGCGGGCCTGCTTTCACTGGTGCGCGACATTGAACCTGACCGTTTCAAAAATAACGTATTGGCCTTGGCTGATACAGCAAAGTACTTCGGTTTGCCCACTATCTTGACCACCAGTTTTGAAAATGGCCCTAACGGCCCGTTAATGCCTGAGTTAAAAGAGCGCTTCCCCGACGCGCCTTACATCGCTCGCCCTGGCCAAATTAACGCGTGGGACAACGAAGATTTCGTTAAGGCCGTTAAAGCGACCGGTAAAAAGCAGCTGATTATCGCGGGCATCGTTACCGAAGTGTGTGTTGCCTTTCCGGCACTTTCTGCCCTGGAAGAAGAGTTTGACGTGTTCGTGATCACCGATGCATCCGGCACCTTTAATGCCATGACGCGCGATGCTGCCTGGGACCGTATGTCAGCCGCCGGTGCGCAAATGATGAGCTGGTTTGGCGCGGCGTGTGAGCTTCACCGCGACTGGCGCAATGATGTTGAAGGTCTGGGTACCTTGTTCGCTAACCACATTCCCGATTACCGCAACCTGATGAACAGCTACAGCACGCTGACGAGCAAGTAATTACGAGTAACCACTGGCGGCGGAATCTGTCGCCAGTGGCTTATCTCTCACTTGGGGCAGCAAGGCAGGTTTATCTTCATCAATAACGGTTACTACGCCATAAAACATAACGATAAAGCCGGGCCGTCTTGCCTACGCTATTTTTGAGGAGTGCAGCACATGAGTTGGGTGCCGACGATTGAACCCCAATGCCCATCAGCGGGTGGTCTGAAGGATATCGAGACGCTGATTATTCCCCGTGCGCGTGACCTGGGCGGCTTTGAAGTGCGCCGCGCATTGCCTGCGCCCAAGCGGCAGATGGTCGGCCCGTTTATATTCTTCGATCAAATGGGGCCTGCCGAATTCTTAACGGAAGGTGGAATCGATGTTCGCCCTCATCCGCATATCGGCCTGGCCACCGTTACGTACCTTTATAAGGGTGAATTTCAGCACCGTGATAGCCTGGGCACCAACCAAATGATCTATCCGGGAGAGGTCAACTGGATGGTGGCCGGCAATGGCGTGACGCATTCAGAGCGCACCAGCCCCATTACCCGTCGGCAGCCAACCCATTCACTGTTTGGCATTCAAACCTGGGTAGCGTTGCCTGAAGAACACGAAGATAAACCCGCCACCTTTGAGCACTAGGGCCAGGACGCACTGCCGCTACTGCAGGGTGAAGGCAAAGAGGTGCGCTTGATTCTAGGCACGGCGTGGGGTGAGAAAGCGCCCGTACAGACCTTCTCGGACATGTTTTATGCTGATGCTAGCTTGATGCCGGGCGCTAAATTGCCACTGCCTGATAACCATGAAGACAGAGGCGTTTATATTACCTCGGGCAGCGTGATTATCGCCGGTGAAGTGTTCGAGGAGGGCCGGATGATGGTGTTCCGCCCAGGCGACCCGATTACCGTTACGGCAGGCGAGCGCGGCGCGCGCTTAATGCTGTTGGGCGGCGAGACGCTTAACGGCCCGCGCTACGTCTCCTGGAACTTTGTCGCCTCTTCCAAAGAGAAGCTTGAAGCCGCCAAGGAAGCATGGATTGAAGGCGACTTTGAACATGGCCGCTTCCAACTGCCACCTGACGACAATAGCGAATTTGTTCCTTTCCCAGGCCAGCCGGGTAATTAAAGGCCTGACTACTTGCTACCTCGTTTGAAAAAAGCATAAAAAAAGCTCGCATGAGGGGATGCCTCAGCGAGCTTTTTTCACAGCGTTTTACAAGTGGCTGTCGTGCAGCTTTGGGCTACAGAGTGATGACACCGATAAGGTAGCCAAAAAGCAGTAATACCAGGCTGAAGACCCACATAATGCCGAAGGAGTACCGGATATGTTTGCCCATTTCCAGCCCGGCAAGCTGTAACGCTAACCAAACGGCCGGGGCAAGCGGGCTAACAAAGGTGCCGATAATATTACCGATCACCATTGCGTACGCGGTTGAAACCGCTGGAACCCCTGCATTGCCGACCACTTCAATCACGATAGGCAAAAAGGCGAAGAAGTACGCATCGGTGCTCAGGATAAGATCAAACGGTACGCCAAAAATGCCGATCAATATGTGCATATAGGGCACCACGGCTGCCGGTAGAATTGCCACGATATCCGCCGATAACTCGCTCAGCATATTGGAGCCATTAAGAATCCCGAGGAAGGTGCCCGCAGCAATAATAATGGTGGCCATAACAAGGGCATTGGGCGCATGGCGTTTGATGCTCTGCATTTGCCCATCCATCTGGGGAATGTTAACCGGTAGTGCCAAGGCAACACCGATCATAAAGATCAGCGCGGGCGGCAAAGTGTCCATGGTAAGCGCAACGACAACCGCGAATAACAGCAGCGCATTAAAGGCCATTTTCCAGCCGGGCACCTTGTCGGCGGCTGGCTGTGTTTTGAAGGTTTCCTGAATATTGGCGGTAGCTGTGTCATTCAAGGCAGCGTCAGCGTCGAGTGAAGGTAGGCGCTTGATACGACGATTTTCACGCAGGCCTAATACCACTGCCAGTGCGAGTAGAAGGACCAGCGCAAATATCTGCAGGGGAATAAGCGGGCGCCATAGCTCGCTTGGGCTCATGCCGAGTACTGAGCCAATTCGGGCGAGCGGGCCAGCCCAGGGAAGCATATTCATAATGCTGGCGCCCAAACCGACCAGCAGTAACAGCAGGTAAGGGCTCATACGCAGGCGCTGGTAGGTTGGTAGAAGTGCAGGAATGGTTAGTAGAAAAGTGGTGGCTCCGGAGCCATCCAGGTGGGCAATACTGGCAACAAGTGCGGTGGCTACGGTAATGCTAACCACATTGCCTTTGGATACTGACAGCACCTTGCGAATAACCGGTTCAAATAGCCCCGCATCCTGAAGGATACCGAAGAACAGAATGGCAAACACAAACATGACAGCGACAGGGATAACGCGTGCGAAGCCTTGCTCATAAAACATCGCGATATCATCAATACCAAAACCGGTAACTATGGCGGCAACAATAGGCACAAGGACGAAGGCCACCAGGGGCGATACGCGTCCGCTTAACAGCATGGCTACAATAGCAGCGATAGCGGTCAGGCCCGCTAGGCTTAGCGACATTTTTAGCTCCTTGAGCGTGAATTTTCAATCCAGGATATTTCACTATTTTCTGAATTAAACTAATGGTTAATAAACTAAAGTCGCGCGGATTATGGTGACTCTGTTTTGGCTGCACAACCTAGACTTTATGCTTAGTCGTCTTGTAAATGCCGATATGTAGGCGAGCGATTGTGCACCAACAGAGAGACGATGAACGGACTGGTACTTGGTAACCAGGGTTTATAGGGAGCGGCTTAAGGCGAGGCCTAACTGGCTGAAATAGCGTTGAAAAGCAGTATTAATGTGCAGGCGGGCGCTGCCTTGGGGGTAAAGGCCAAGTTCGGCTTCTGGGGTGGCTTTGGTGCCTTTAACCAAAAAGTGATTCTTGATCGGCGCGTCCTGCACAAAGGCTTCAAACGCGCGGGCGCATAGCTCTTCCGGTTTGCTGTAATACACTTGTCCCAGCTTGCGGTCCATGGCTACCGAGTGCTGAAAAAGCTCGCTGGGCCGCTTGCCGCCGGGTTGTAGCAGAATGGCCGTAAAGCACTCCATTAGGCGCAGGTTAAGCGGGTGCACAATAGGCGGCGCATCAGCCAGCCAAGCGGCTGATGCAAATATATCGCGAGATAGCCCCGTGAAACACTTTTGCGCAATGTAGTGATCAAAGGCATGAAACCACTCGTGGGCAATACTGCCAGGCCCCGCGTTCTTGGCCAGCGCAAAGCTGCGCTGGGCAGGATCGTAATGGGCGGCAACGCCGGGCCGCCCGCCGCTGCCATACTGCAATGCCAGTGAACCGCGTAATGACACCAGCGTTTCGGGGCCTTGTAGAATCAACATCAAATCGCACAGCGCATCATGAAACAGCTCCGCTGCACGGTCGCGCTCAGTAGGAGTCACCCAGCGGCCAATTTCGATGGAGCGAAAATCGAACTGGCGCCGAATAAGCGCAAAGCTACTGGGCTCCTGCTGGCGATGAGACGGCCCGTTGCGATAAAACGTTCGAGCGTCGATACTCACGGCGCGCTTACCTGTTGGCTATCGGTAAAGGTATTCAAGCTAGACAGCCTGAGGATTAGGCTCTGTCTGAAAAGTGTCTGCGCTCGACAATACGGCGTTAAAAATTGGCTCGTGCGCGAGTCCGATCAAAATACTCATTTACACATGTAAACTCCGTTTTTTCGCCAATTTTTGCCTTGTCTTGTCTTCGCTCGTCGACTTTTCAGACAGACCCTAGTGCTGAATCCTTGCCTCCCTGGCGTGAATAAAGAAGTCACGTAAACGTTTCAGAGACTCTTCATCCCAGCCGGGCGGTTCGGAAAGCGCGGCCCAGGCATCAATATAGTCTTCCGCCGCAATTTCATGGCCAAAGCCTGGCGGGGCGCTTTCGGTAGTAAGGTCTACCAATAATTGCAGCATTGTTACCACAGGATACCAGCGCAGATCGGGTGAAACATCGGGACCACGCGGTGTGTGCATCCAGTCTGGTTCACGCCAGAAGGAAGCGGGTTCAAAAAACGTAATGGGGTCGCTGGCATATTGCAGGTAGGCAATACGAAAATTTCCCCATTCTCCCGGTACTTCTTGAAGCCCCTGCGTTTGGTTCATAAAGCGCACTACCGAGCCATCGCGAAACCTGGGTAGCCAAGCTGGCGAGCCGGGGTCACGGTCAGCCGTAATGCGTTTCCATGTGTCGCTTCGGAAAGGCGGGCCGGCCCATAGCGCTCCATTAAAGGGATCATCAATAATATCGTAGAGATCAAACGAAAGATCCGAGTTAAGTGCGCCCAGGCTGAGCCCAAACAGGTACAGCCGAGGACGTTCGTCACTGGGAAGGCTGGACCAGTAATCATAGACCACTGCAAATAACGCCCGGGCATTTTCGACGCCATAATCGGCTTCAGAAATTAGCGATAGATGGCTGGGCAGATAGGAGTATTGGGCCGCTATCGTGGCAATGTCGCCGCGGTGTAGGTATTCCACTGTATCCTGCGACCCTGGGTCTATCCACCCACGCCCTGTTGGTGTTGCTAATACCAAGACAGAACGCTCGAAACCGCCTACTCGGATCAGTTCTTCCAGCGCGAGTTCGGCTCGCTCGGTAGGCGTTTCAGCAGCATTAAGACCCACATAAACGCGGACAGGGTCAAGAGCTTCTTCGCCCAGAAAGTCACCGATTTGCGCGCCGCTTGGGCCTTCGGTCACAAAGCGCCGGCCACGGCTGCCTAACGCTTCCCAGCTAATTAACGACTCTGCGCTGCCGGGCTTTAGTGGGTCTTCAGGCGGAGAGAGGTCGCTTTGCATAAGCTCATCTACCTGCTGAAACGAGCGGTCGGCCACCTTTAGCGCATACGAAAAAATAATGCCTTCGATAACGAGCCAAAACAGCGCAATAGCGGCGATCGTGCCCAGCACATAGGCCACTCGGCGGGGCAAAATATAAGCCAACTTACGTGAAAGCAGCCGGAAGGTGCGCCTAAAAAGCAGCGCCATAAGCATTAAAAACGCAAACACACCCAAGGCAATTAAGGCAATGGAGAAGGGGTGTGTGCCGCTAACGGGTTCCATCTCCATTAGTTGGCGAATACTATTTTGCCATTCGGCGGCTCGCCATAAAAAAAGAGCGGCGATGCTCAGGGATACAGCGGCGGCTAACCAGTGAAAATACGTTTCCAGCCGCGCATTGGGGTCAGGTAAATGGAGGTAACGCCAAAGCCCATGCCCCATCACTCCCAACGCATATCCTGCGGTAAAACTTAGCCCCGACACGATACCTTGCGCGATGAGTGGGCGAGGTATAAGGCTTGGCGTTAGCGAAAACGCAAAGAAGAGCGTGCCCAGTACCAGGCCCACGCCTGAAAAGCGCGTTAGGTGTGAAGTAATCCACTGTTGTTGACTTCTGAGTTTCATTACTTACCTGCCGACCGTTATCAAGCGTATCAAAGAATGGTGTTCAAACGCAGTATGCGTTATAGCGTATATCAGAAATAGTTGCGGAGTAAAACGCTACATAAGTCTTTTTAAGAGGCGCCTCAGTGGACTTTCTCAAAGTGTGATGAAAAGATTTTAAACAAGCTTTGAGGAAGTCCTTATAGGAGTGGCGACGGTGATTTATACTAAAGGATAGCTTTGAAATATAAATGGTTGACCACAAGGAACGCCTTGGCTAACGATGTGCAGGAGCTATATGGAAGTTAAGCGGCGTACAATATTATTCGAAAGAGCTTGTGCAAATGCGATCACGGCTGTCCAACTCTTTCCCTGCTTCATAGGAGAAGGTGCGCCTTAACCTATTATAGGCAAGCCTTGGACAGGCGTGAGGCTAGCTAAAAACCGCTATCCCCTTGTGCATGATGTAATATCTACTCACCTGCGGCAGTTTCAATCCAGGTTTGAAACGATGCTTTTATTGATATACTGGTTAAAAGATAATTTTCTTCTGTTGTTATTATTTAATAGGTGGTGTTGTCGGACAATATATCTATGCTGCTGTGTATCTTGTTCTTTTTATGTGAATTTTGTTATTTTGTTGGGCGTTTAATATTAGGCCGGAAGATGAGCTTTTGTGGGCGCTTTAAGATCCATGGTAGCCACATAGCGCAAGGACAGCGTATTAAGGAAGAGCAGATAAAGATGTTTGTGGTACACAAGGAAGCATGAACAGGATGTTCGTGGTGTAGGATTATGGAGGAACTAATCATTCCCGGCCAGCAATGGCCGGGGTTTTTAATACTCTTTTGAAAAGATAGCTCGCTAATTAAGGTGTGGGTAACAGCAGCGGCATAATAAAATAAACAAACAGCGTAATCGCAATAGCGCTTACGAGGTTCATAGCAAAGCCCGCTTTGGCCATTTGTTTAATAGAAATACGCCCTGTGGAAAATACAGCGGCGTTAGGCGGGGTGGATATCGGCAACATAAAGGCACACGTAGTGGCGAGAGCAACCGCCACCATTAATCCGAGCGGATTGCCGGTCGTGATGGCTGCAGCCATGCCCGCGGTAATGGGCAGCGCCATATTTGCCGTTGCGGTATTGGAAATGATTTCCGTCAAGAACAACATTAACAGCACCATAATTAACAGTAGCCAGAAGTAATTGACGCCATCCAGTAACTGCAGTTGCTCGCTGATCCAACCGGTCAAATCGCTGGCGATGAACGCAGCAGCGAGCGTCATACCCCCGCCCCAAAGTATAAACAAGCCCCACGGCAAGCCCTTCATATCGTCCCAAACCAGCAGGGCGCGTTTTTCGTTGTGGGCAGGAATGACAAACAGTGCAATGGCGGCGGTTACCGCAATAATCGTATCGTTAATGGGTAGGTCAAAAAACGGTGCCAGCCAGCCGCGTAACGCCCAAGCCAGTGCCGTTGCCACAAATACGCCCAAGACACGCTTCTCTTCCTGGCTCATGGGGCCAAGAGCCGCAAGTTCCTGGGCCACAAAATCAATCTCAAGCGGTGTATTGGGTATTTTTGTGTATATCCGAGTGAGATAGACGTACAAAATCGCCAGTAAGATCAGCGTGAGTGGCAGCGCGAAAATCATCCACTGCAAGAAGCTGATTTCTACCCCTTCAAAAAACTGCGGGATCATGGCCACTACGATGGCATTGGGCACTGAGCCGATAATGGTTGCCAGCCCGCCAATCGAGGCTGAATAAGCAACGGTTAGCAGCAAAATACGTGCAAAGCTATCGCGATGATGACGTTCAAACTGGTCGCGTTCGTCTAATTCATTGGTTAGCGCGACGGCAATAGGCAGCATCATAAGCGCTGTGGCGGCGTTGGATATCCACATGGATAAAAACGCCGAGGCAATCAAAACGCCTAATACGATGCTACGCAGGCTGTTGCCAATGCGGTTGACGATCGACAGGGCGATGCGTCGGTGCAGATTCCAGCGCTCAATGGCAATGGCCAGAATAAACCCACCCATGTACATGTAAATAACCGGGTTGGCGTAGCCCACAACGGCTTCGTCCAACACCATCACACCGCTAAGCGGCAGTACCAACATGGGTAGAAAAGAAGTAACAGGGATAGGAACCGGCTCTGTCACCCACCAGGCGCCCATCCATACGGTTAATGCCAGCACCGTGCGGGGGGCTGGATCAATCAGCGTGTCTGGCATCAGTACCTGTATCAGTACAAAAAGAAGTGGTCCCGCTAACAGTGGTACCCAGTGGCGCCAATTTGACAATGACATTCCCATACTCGTCTCCTGACGCTATTGCATGAATTTATTGATAATTTGCTAACAATAAGAAGCGGGCATGCTACCACTTTCGTTTATACGCCGTTGGTTGTAGATTTTAGACTTTGGTATAAGGTTGTGGAGTGTCTGCCAGCGCTGCTTTCACTCAGCGTGGTAATCAATAGCAAATTGAGAGGGTGCAAGGGTTGGGGCGTTATTTGGCGGGAAGCATAAAAAGTAACATGTCGTATTGTCAGAGTTATTGGCGTTTAACTTTTTATTTGGCTCTTATTGTGCATAAAGATTAACTATTTTTAAGTACAAGCAGCGCATAACGCCGGTGCCTACGTTGGCTATTGGCAACCAGCTTTTAGAGATTAAGGGCTTTTAAAGTTTTCCTATCTCAGGTTAATGTGTTTGACACATTTAAGGTTCAAGGTAGGCAGTGCCACAAACGGAAACGTGGTCAGGAAGAGCAAGCAAGGAGTGCTTGTGGTCGCCAGGGATGCACGAACAGGACGTTCGCGAGGAAAGATTACGGAGGAACCGATAAAGCCCCAGGCAGTGATGCCTGGGGCTTTCTTATTGCAACGTGCTAATAAAAACGTACTAATGAAAATGAACAGCGCGGTTATTTGTCCTCGTTGTTCTCCGGTTTTGCATGCCCCTGGTGGCTAAGTGCGCTTGCTTGGTCAAGGCGCGGATGGTTATCCAAAAATTCACGCTCAAGGTTGGGCAGTTTGTCCAGCGCTTGTAGGGTATGCGTGAGCGCATGGATAGCGGCCAGTACGTCCTGGGTGTTTCCGGTTTCCGAAATGGTGTGCATATTGCGGATCGGAAAACCGATGGAGGTCGCGGCGCTGTCGATAGAGGCCAGCACGCCTGCCATGCCGTCGGTGCCTGTATCGACGCCCACCATATCGCGCTGCATCGGAATATCCTGCTCTTTGGCGGCGCTGGCGATGATGCGGTTTAACTGCTCACTGGCAATCGAACCTACCGACATGGTAAAGCCTTTGCCCATTTCCAGCGGCTGCATGCGTTTATCGCCGATACCCGGCGCGGCTACGTAGTCGTGGTTAACGTCCACGCCAATCAGCGCATCGGGTTTTAGTTCACCGGCCATTACCCGGCTACCAAAACGGCCAATCTCTTCGTAGCTTGCAATCGCAAACATAATGCGCACGTTGTCAGTGCCGCCTGCTTCGGCGATTAACCGCGCTACTTCAGCCGTTACAAAACAGCCCAGGCCGTTGTCCAGGTAGGCGCCGTAGAAGGTGTCGGGGCTGAAGCCGGGGCGGATAGGGCGGTCAAAAATAATCGAGTCACCCGGACGCACGCCTAAATTAAGCACTTGCTGCTTTTTGTTCTCGCCGTGAATTTGCAGGTCCAGGTAGATCTGCTCTTTCTTAATGCCTTTGTCGCCGGTGCGCGCTGCTGGGTCGGAAAAGTGAATGGCGCCGAGTGCTTCAACGGTGCCACCCTCAATCGAGCGGTAGCTGCCCGGTTTTTCGGGGTCTTCGCTGAACAGCTTCACTTCATGGCCGATCAGCACGGAAGGTAAAAAGGAGTCGGTGTTGATCCAGATTTTACCGTCTTCGCCGATAGAGCGTACCTGCATACGGATCTTGTCCGCATGGCCGATAATCATGACCTTGAACATATCATCGCGGTTAGGGTGAGTATCCAGCACCACGCCTGCGTTGCCCTTGAACTGGTGAAGGTGCCAGCTTTTGGGGGCAAATGTCTCGAAGTAGGGCTTTAAGACGCCGTAGGTCATGGCCCCTTCAAGGCCAACCGGGCTAGGCGCGGCCAGGATGTCGCGCATCAGCTTGAACTGCGCTTCGGGCATCGGTTGTGTCCAGGGCTTGGCGTTATCGCTCATTAAAACTCTCCATGGGGTTATCTGTGTGACTAGTCTGCCAGATTCATCAGGCTCTTCCACCATTAGACGATGTGGGCCGCGCCGTGTACACGTAATATGCAGGCTAATTAACTAGAAACAACGGTTAAGTCAAAACAGCGACAGGAGAGAGCATGAGTGCGGCATCGCTACGCGTTCAGCGCTATAGAGTATTGTTGGCGGGCGTTTGCAGTCAGCTTTTGTGTGTTGGCATTGCCCGCTTTGCCTATACGCCATTGCTGCCGATCATGCAGCAGCACACCTGGATGGGCGACGCGGATGGTGGCTGGCTAGCGGCGCTTAATTACGCGGGCTATATGCTGGGCGCGGTGCTGGCCGCCTCGATTCGCAGTATTTACATCAAAGACACGCTTTACCGTATTGGCCTGGTGCTGGCGGTGCTGACAACCGTGGGCATGGCACTTACGGAGAACTTTTGGCTATGGGCGGCGCTGCGTTTTTTTGCGGGGCTTTCCAGCAGTGCGGCCATGCTTTTGGCGTCTGGGCTGATCCTTCACTGGTTGATGAACCATCACCAGCGGGGAGAGCTGGGGATTCATTTTGCGGGGCTGGGGTTAGGCATTGTGCTGGCTGCTGTGGCGGTAGAGTTAATGCTGGCGTTCTCGCTTGACTGGCAAAGCCAGTGGTGGATTTTTGGCGTATTGGGCGCTGTGCTGCTGATACCCGCTTGGCGCTGGCTGCCTCGCCCTGTAAAACCGGCTCCCGGTGCTCGTCAAGGTGAGTTGCCTGCCGCCATGCCGCCTTCGCGTACCTTTATGCGCTTAATGTTGCCCGCCTATTTTTGTGCCGGGTACGGCTATGTGATTAATGCCACGTTTATTGTCACCATCGTGGAGCGCGAGCCGCTGCTTGCGGGCGCGGGTAACTGGACCTTTGCTGTGGTCGGTTTAGCGGCCGCACCTGCCGTTATGTTGTGGGATTTGGTGGCGCGGAGGATTGGCTATTTGGGGGCGCTGGTGGTGGCCATGTCGATCCAGGCCGTGGGGATTGTATTGCCTGCTATCTCCTCAAACCTGGTGGTTGTGTTGCTCAGCGCGGTGCTATATGGCGGCACTTTTCTAGGCTGCGTGAGTTTGGTGCTGACCATGGCTGGCAGGCTTTACCCGGCAAGCCCTGCGCGCTTAATGGGCCAAATGACGCTGGCGTATGGCGCTGCGCAGATCTTTGCACCCGCCTTAACCGGCGTGCTGGCTGAGGCTTCGGGCCACTATACCGTGGGCCTTTGGCTGGCCGGTGGCTTTGTCACGTTGGGGGCGGTGCTATTGGTGTGGCTGCGATGCGTGGACCAAACTGCCCAGCGGCTGGATGCCGAGGCGAAAGCGCTGTCTGTAATGCGCTAATTGAAGCGCTAAGTGATGAGCGAATGGGGCAGGCCGGGAAGAAGCCAAGGGCGTCGGGCGGTCGTTTTCAGAAAAGAGTTAACGAGTTTTGTGCTTTTGAGCCGAAATCCTCTAGGATAAACGCTTTTTTTACACCAGAAGGATAGTCATGGCGTCTTCCGAGCAACCTCGCATCCAGTGGCTGGGCCGCTGGGGGTTCGTGCTCGCCGCTACCGGTTCGGCGGTAGGGCTGGGCAACATCTGGAAATTCCCGTATATCACCGGCGAGTATGGCGGTGGCGCGTTTGTCCTTGTCTATCTGGCGTGCATTTTTGCGGTGGGCGTGCCGGTAATGATGAGCGAAATCGCTTTCGGGCGGCGCGGGCGCGGCAGCCCCATTGATGCGATTCGTCGAGTGGTTAACGAGTCCGGTCGCTCATCGGCGTGGTCGCTGCTTGGCTGGATGGCCATGCTGTGCGGCTTTTTGATTCTGTCGTTCTACGTGGTCGTGGCAGGTTGGTCGTTTTCTTATCTGTGGAAGATGTTAACCGGTGGCCTGGTGGGCACCAGCGTTGACGACATGGCCGCCGTTTTTGGGGAAAACAACGCCAACCCGCTCAGCCTAGGCTTCTGGAGCACGCTTGTTACGCTGGTGACCATGATTATTGTGGGCAAAGGCGTTCAGGAGGGGATCGAGAAAAACATCAGTTGGATGATGCCAGGCTTGGTTATCATGCTGATACTGCTGATTGTGTACGGCGTGTTTTCCGGTGGCTTTGGTGATGCGGTACGCTTTTTGTTCTCCTTCAAGGCGGGGAGCCTCTCCAGTGAAGGGATGTTGGCCGCGCTTGGCCATGCGTTCTTTACCTTATCGCTTGCCTCGGGTGCCATTCTTACCTACGGAAGTTACCTGCCCAAAGGCGCCTCCATTGGGCGTACCACCATTAGCGTCGCCATTGCAGATACGGCCGTTGCCTTGATGGCGGGGCTGGCGATCTTCCCGGTAATTTTTGCCAATGGCATGGACCCAGGTGAAGGCCCCGGGCTTATCTTTATGAGCTTGCCGCTGGCGTTCCAGGCCATGCCGCTGGGTACGCTGTTTGGGATTCTGTTTTTCGCCATGCTCTCCATGGCCGCGCTGACATCGTCCATTTCGATGGTCGAGGCGACCGTTTCCTGGCTCTGCGACAACAAGGGATTCTCACGCCGCAGTGCTGCGTGGAGCACGGGGATTGTTCTTTGGTTGATTAGTACCGCTGCCATGCTCTCCTTTAACCTGGGCGCTGATTGGACGTTGGCAGGCAAGACCTTCTTTGACTGGCTGGACTACATCACTTCACGCTGGATGATGCCATTGGGTGGGTTAGGCACCGTCATACTGGCAGGCTTTGTCCTGAAGAGTGAAACGTTCCGCGACGAGCTAGGGCTCTCGCCTCTGCCCTATACGCTATGGCTTGCCATGGTGCGTTATGTCAGCCCGCTGGGTATTTTGGTTATTTTCGCTGATGCATTAGGGCTGTTTACCGTTACCTTTTCAGTTCATTGGCCGTGGTTGTTGGCTATCCTGCTGATCATGATGGCGTTGGGCGAGTGGTTGAGTCCTCGCCTGCGTCAGGCGTTAACGACACGCTAACGGATTCTCCCCAGCCAACGCTGCTGCTGAGCAATGAGTGACGGCTCATCCAGCGGCGTTTGGCAGGTGATTTGAGTCTCTTCCTGAGATCGTAGTTGAGACAGGAGCTGAGACAGGAGTTGAGATCGTAATTGAGATAGCAGTGGTTACTTACGTAAAGCAGATTGCTTGATAGCGCCAGGGTGAGTGCCTGCCTGCATCAACTCGTCCCAGCGTGTGGTGTAGCGGTTTGAACAATGAGCGCTGCGCAGCTGCCAGGCGGCATCGGCATCCGTCATGCCAAAGCTGATGGTGCCTTGCCCCATGCGCTGATTGATATTATCCAGGGTGGCCATTAAGTAAGGGTATCGGTTCCGCGGCGGTTGATGTAGCAACGAGAGCTGGTGCTGCTCGGCATCAACCAGGTCCAATAGCATCACACCTGCCTTCATAAACCGGTAGCCTGGCCGGTAAACCTGTTCAACCCCTTGGTGAACGGCCTCAAGAATTGTGCGCGTATCGTCGCTGGGTGAGGGCAGGGGCACCATGGCGTGGGGAGAATACTGGGGTTGGTCTCGGCGGTGGCGGTTGGTGTTTAGAAAAATCATCACGGCTCGCGTGAGGCTGCGCTGCTGACGGAGTTTTTCGGCGCTGCGCTGGGCATGTTGGCGTAACGCGTTATGTACTTCTGTTTTACTACCGGTTGATTGGCCGAATGAGCGCGACGTCATAATGCGGTGGCGCGGTTGATCCAGCGTATTCATCTGCAGGCAGGGTGTACCGCGCAGCTCCAGCGCCGTGCGGGCCAGCACTACCGAAAAATGTTTGCGCAGTAGCCGAAGGTCAGCCTCACGCAAGTCCCAAGCGGTATTAATATTACTGATCGCTAACCGCTCAGCAATCCGGCGCCCAACGCCCCATACGCTGCCCACCGGCGTTTGTTTAAGCAGGGCGGTCGTTGCCGCATCTTTTCCCGTTAGCAGGCACACGCCTTGATAGTGAGTCGCCTGCTTGGCCAAGTGGTTGGCAAGCTTCGCCAGCGTATGCGTAGGGGCCAGCCCGACGCATACCGGCAGGCCTAAATGACGCCGAATCCGCCGACGCAGCCATTCGCCCAGGGTTTGGCACTGCTGATTGCTGAACGCCTCCAAGTAAATAAACATTTCATCAATGGAGTACGGTGACACGGCTGGGCAGGTATCGCGCAGTAGCTGGCACAGCCTGGCCGACATATCGCCATACAGCTCATAGTTGGATGACTTGAGGTAAATGTCACCATGCTTACGCAGGCTTTCGAGCTTAAACGATGGCATGCCCATGGGGATGTCCATGGCTTTCATCTCGGCAGAGCGGGCGATGATACAGCCGTCGTTGTTCGACATAACGCCAACCGGTTTGCCTTCCAGCGCAGGATCAAACACACGCTCACAACTGACGTAAAAGTTGTTGGCATCGACCAGGCCAATCATCGGACATACTCATGAATGACGGCACGCACTACTCCCCATAGCTGGCACTCGGTGCCTTCCAAAGGAAGCGGCGGGTAGTGAGGATGCGCGGAGCAGAGATGCGGCGTATTTTGGTAGAGGGCGTAGCGCTTAATCAGCACTTCCTCTTCAAACATGGCAACCAGAATGTGCCCTAGCCGAGGCTTAATGCTGCGGTCAACGACCAGCAGGTCGCCATCAAAAATCCCCCAACCTTCCATACTGTCACCAGCGGCGGAAAGGTAGAACGTCTGGGTAGGGTTTTTAATTAACCGCGTGTTGAGGTCGAGCGTACGCGGTTCGTAATCCTGCGCTGGTGATGGAAAGCCGCTAAAGCCCGCACGGCCTTGTAACGATGAAAAAGGCAACGGCTGAGAAGTTAACGGCAAGGTGGGCACGAGCGTCGATGGAGGCAACGACATCGTCGGCATCCTCACTGAATGTAATGTGTATGTATATACAGTATTTATTCGTGAGGTTTAAATTGCAAGCGTTGAACGGCGATTAGGCAAGCCTAGCGCGCTAGCCACAACCCCACGACGATGGCACTAACAACAGCAATAAAAAAAACAAGGTTACGGGCGCGTGTATCGCGGCGTGGTTTCATGGCAGCACCATTAGCAAGGGTTGGGTAAAAGCGACGGAAGAATTGCGCCTGGCATGGTAACGTTTGTTACTGATACCGTCATCCAGACATTGCCTGAACGCTTACTTCAGGAACATTAAAGGCGTCGCGTTATTTGCCAACGAGATGGCCGCTTCATCAGGAAAACAACGTATGTGTGAACCGACCCTCCAACCCGCGTCTCGACACTCCGCGCAACCGCTGGTGCTTGCGCAAGGGCGCTTGGCCGCACTGGGCTGGGGCCGCGTGGATGCACCTGTCTGGCTGGCGCTACACGGCTGGCTGGATAACGCGGCAAGCTTTAGCCGCTTGGCACCGCTTTTGGCAGATGCGCTGGATATCCGCGTGGTAGCCATTGATTTTCGTGGCCATGGGCACTCCCAGCACGCCGCTTTCGGAAGCGACTATGCGTTGTGGGATTACTGCCACGACGTGCTTGATGCGCTGGACGCGCTGGGTATTGAACAGGCTTCTTTACTGGCCCACTCCATGGGCGCAGCGGTTGCCTGCCTACTGGCCGCCGCCATGCCAGAGCGTATTGCCCGGTTAACCTTGATTGACGGGCTGGGGGCGTTGAATACGCCTGCGGAAGAAACTGCCAGCCAGTTGCGCAAAGGGCTTATTGCCCATCGTCGCCCGCTTTCCCGCCCACCACGCTATGCTGATATCGAAAGTGCGGTTGCCGCGCGGGTAGCCGGTGGCGTCACCACGCTGGATAGCGTAACGGCGATGCCGTTGGTTGAGCGTAATACGCAAGCAACTGCCGATGGCTATCTACAAATGCGTACGGATAGTCGACTGCTAAAACCCTCTCTGGTGCGCTTTACCCCTGAGCAGGTGCTGGCTCTGTTAGCGTGTATTCAGGCGCCAGTACTACTGATTGAAGGCGAGCAGGGTATTTTAGGAAAGCGTGCCTGGGCCGAGCAGGCGCGCTTGGCGGTTAACGATCTGACCCGCCATGTGTTGCCTGGCGGGCATCATCTGCATTTAGAATCTAAAGCGGTTGCCGCTGTGGCTGAACTCGCCGCCGCCCACTGGGAGGCAGCCGTGTAAAACGGTTATACGGTCGGCTCAAGAGCAATAGGAATAGCCAATGAATCAACTGACGCACGCGGGTAGCGGGAAAAAAGTGGCTTTGGTGTTGGGCAGTGGCGGGGCGCGCGGTTATGCCCATATCGGTGTCATTGAAGCCCTGGAGGCACGAGGCTTTGAGATTATTTCAGTGGCGGGATGCTCCATGGGCGCCCTGATTGGTGGCATCTACGCTTCTGGCAAACTGCCCGAGTATCGGGAGTGGGTCTGTAATCTCGATTATCTGGATGTGCTAAAGCTGGTGGATGTGACCTGGAGCCCGATGGGTGCCATGCGTGCCAATAAGGTGATGAGTAAGTTGGAAGCGTTGGTAGGCGATGTGCTCATTGAGGATTTGCCTATTCCGGTGACAACGGTGGCGACTGACCTGGTTCGCCAGCGCGAAGTGTGGTTTCAAAATGGCCCGTTACTGCGCGCCATTCGTGCCTCTATCGCCATTCCAGGCGTCATTACGCCGGTCAATGTTGGTGACCAGGTGCTGGTTGATGGCGGGCTTCTTAATCCGCTGCCTATCATGCCGGTTATTTCTGCCCACGAAGCAGATCTGGTAATTGCGATTAACGTAACGGCACATAGCCCGCAGCCGGTGTCGTTGGAAGAACTCCTGCCCCGTGAGCACGAGGAAAATGACAGCCGAACGGCGCAAGAGCGTGACCGTGATGAAAAAATTGGCGGCTGGATGAGCGACGTGCGCCAAGCCACCCTGCGTTTATGGGAGGGGCTTGGCAGCAGTGAAGTGGACAGCGGCGTGGAAGCTGGCGCTGAAGAGAGTGTTGAGACGCGAGGCAAGCGCGAGTGGAGCAAGCTCGATATGATTTTAGAGTCGTTTGATATTACCCAAGCGGCCCTGGCAAAATACAAAATTGCCGGTTATCCGCCCGATATATTGATCGAGATTCCCAAGACGGTATGCAGCACGTATGAGTTTCATCGCGCTAAAGACTTGATCCGCCTGGGGCGGCACTTGGCCGATGAGGCGCTGGAGCGGCGCATGCCCAGCATTGCCTCGGATGCGACAGAGTGAGGCAGCGAGCCGCTGGAAAAGCGCAAGCAGAGCAGTGAAGAGAGCGGCTGAGCGGCGTTACGCCCCGCGCTTACGCAGCAATATATAGACTGCTCCGGTGCCGCCATCAATATCAATGGCCGAGCAAAAGGCCAGCACCCCCGGCCATTCGCGTAACCAGGTATTGGTGTGACTCTTAAGCACCGGAAAATCTGAAGTGGTGCCCCACGCCTTGCCGTGAACCACCAGCACGCAGCGCAGCCCTTGGCTTGATGCATCGCGCAAGAAGCTTTCAAGCTCCGCGCGGGCTTCTTCAAGCGTGTAGCCGTGCAGGTCAAGCCCCGCCTGCCACTCGGTTTGGCCACGCTTTAACTGGCTGAAGGTACGCCAGGGTAAATCGGGCACGCTAAACTCAAGGTACTCAGACGGGCGCACGGCCTCGACCCGGCCATCCGATGTGCGGCCGCTGGCTTGTACTGTGCTGTTTTGAACCGCCGCATTACGCCGTGCCTGTTGGGCTTCATCATTGCGCTTGGGCTTGCCGGGGTCGGCTTGATTATGTGCAATACGGCGTACGCCTGCTGCTTTCAGCGCCTGGCGAAAAGCGCTGATATCGTCATCGTTGGGCAGGTGGCGTCGCGTCATATCAAGCTCAAAGTGTGAAAAGGCAGAAAGAGTAAAACAAGAAAGCATATAAAGTGCCGACAGTATAGCGAGCTGAGCGGCGCTGTGAACCGGGCGGCGTCAAAGGTACAATCTTTTCTTTATCAATGAGTGTAGCCGCATGTGGCTGCATGGATGGTTTTCGTTTATCAGGAGTCGCTGTGACCACGCACCTCAATGCTGAGACCTCTCACTCAACCCTTTCGTTGCCGGATACGGCGTTGGTGAGCGATCTTTTTACACTACGCGACTATCTGCGCTGGGTATCCAGCGAGTTCTATCTGGCCGGGCTGCACTATGGTCACGGCACCGAGTCTGCCTGGGATGAAGCCGTTGCGCTCTGCCTGGGGGCACTTCATCTGCCCTGGAACGTCGACCCCGCCGTTTTGGAAGCACGGCTTTTGCCTGTTGAGCGCCAGCGTATTATCGCCCTGACCCGGAAGCGGGTAGCCAGCCGCCAGCCATTGCCGTACCTGCTGGGCGAGGCCTTTTTTGCAGGCCACCCCTTCAATGTTGATGAGCGAGTGCTGATTCCGCGTTCGCCGATTGCCGAGCTGATCGAAGACGGTTTTTCGGCCTGGTTCCCGGAAGAGCCGCCGGAGAGCGTGCTGGATTTATGCACCGGCTCTGGTTGTATAGGGATTGCAACCGGCCTTTATTTGCCTACCTGCGAAGTGACGCTTGCCGATATTAGCCAGGATGCGCTGGCCGTTGCCCGGGAAAATATTACCCGCCATGACGTGGGTGACCGGATACGGGCGGTCGCCTCGGATGTATTTGACGGGCTGGAAGGCCAGCGCTTTGACCTGATTGTTTCCAACCCGCCCTACGTCGATGCGCGTGATTTGGCTACCATGCCCGCTGAGTTCCGCCATGAGCCCGCGCTGGCACTGGGTGCCGGTAAAGATGGCCTGGATATTGTGCGGCGTATTTTGCGCGAGGCGCGCAGCCATTTGAGCGATACAGGTTGGCTGATTGTCGAAGTGGGCAATTCTGACCGCCACGTGGAGGCTGCGTTTCCCGACGTACCTTTCCTGTGGCTTGACTTCGAGCGCGGCGGCCAAGGCGTATTTGCTTTGAGCGCCGATGAACTCGACGCCCATGCGGCGTCTTTTGCGTAAGGAATGAACGCCCATGTCTGGCAATAGTTTTGGCAAGCTGTTTACCGTTACCACCTTTGGAGAGAGCCATGGCATTGCGCTGGGCGCCATTGTAGATGGTTGCCCGCCGGGGCTTGCGCTGTGTGAAGAGGATTTACAGCGCGACCTGGACCGTCGTCGCCCAGGTAGTTCTCGCCACACCACGCAGCGCAAAGAGCCTGATCAGGTGAGGATTTTATCGGGCGTGTTTGAGGGAAAAACCACTGGCACCTCCATTGGCCTACTGATCGAGAATACCGACCAGCGCTCCAAGGACTACTCGAAAATCAAGGACCAGTTCCGCCCCGCCCATGCGGACTACACGTACCACCATAAATATGGCCACCGTGACTATCGGGGCGGCGGCCGCTCAAGCGCCCGCGAAACGGCCATGCGGGTAGCCGCGGGTGCTATCGCCAAGAAGTACTTGGCCGCCCAAGGCGTACAAATTCGTGGCTATATGAGCCAGCTGGGCCCCATCAAGATTGAGTTTAAGCAGTGGGAGGCCGTCGAGCAGAATGCGTTTTTCTGCCCCGATCCCGCCAAAGTAGCCGAGCTTGAAGCGTATATGGATCAGCTGCGCCGTGACCAGGATTCCGTCGGTGCCGAGATTACCGTGGTCGCTGAGGGCGTTCCGGTCGGGCTGGGTGAGCCGGTGTTTGATCGCCTGGATGCTGAGCTGGCGCACGGTTTGATGAGTATTAATGCGGTAAAAGGTATTGAGATTGGTGCGGGTTTTGAATCCGTTGCCCAGCGCGGTAGCGAACACCGCGACGAGATGACGCCGGAAGGCTTCTTGTCCAATCATGCCGGTGGCATATTGGGCGGTATTTCCAGTGGGCAACCGATTGTGGCCAGGCTGGCGCTTAAGCCGACCTCCAGCATTACGACGCCTGGGCGTTCCATTGATGTTAACGGCCAGCCGGTCGAGGTGATTACCAAAGGTCGCCACGACCCTTGCGTGGGGATTCGCGCCACGCCGATTGCCGAAGCCATGATGGCGATTACATTGCTTGACCACTGGCTGCGCCAGCGTGGGCAAAACGGTGAGGTTAGCGTTGATACACCCCGTTTAGCGCAGCATTAAAGCGGCGTACGGCTTGGCGTAACGCTGCTACACTCAAGGAAGATGGCTGAGGAGTAACCCATGAAGATTAACGTTGAGTTTGATCTGACCCCGGATGAATTTCGTCAAGCATTGGGGCTTCCTGATGTAGAGGCATTCCAGCAAAGCCTGCTGGAAAATATTCAGCGGCAAATGGAGTCGGGTGCAGAAGGGTATGACCCCATGAGTTTGATGCGCCCCTTTTTGCAGCAGCCCATGATGCAGCAGGGGCTTTCTCAAGGGTTGGCCAACTTTGGAGCTTACCAGCAGATGATGTTGGATATGTTGCGCCAGGCAGGCAATGCCAGCAGTGCCGCCCCTGATGATCAAGCGGCGGACAATGATGCGTCGAGCAGCGAGAGAGCGCCTAATGCCAAAGCAACGGCGTCCTCGCGTTCGCGTGGCAAGGGAAAAACCGAGTAATGTGGCGAGGTGCATAACGGCCAGTTAATGAGCGCCGTCATCCAGGGCTCTTGAAAACAGTGTTATTGAAAACAGTGTTATTGCAAAGCACCCGGTCAAGGATTACTCTTTTTGCAGTGCAGCAAATCACTTCGTAGGGGGGCGCGAAAGCGCCCACACTCTGAAACGGAAGAGGATTAGACACTATGCAAGACGATATGATGGACGCTTTTAACGCCCAGACCCGCCAAATGTTTGAGCCCATGCGCAAAATTAACTCGCTGATGCTCAACAACATGGAAAAAATGACCCAGTATCAACTGGAAGCCATGAAGCGCTATAGCCAAATGGGCACCGAGCGCATCCGCAGTGCCACCAGCATTCAAGATGCAGAAAGCCTGCGTGACTTCGGCACCCAGCAGGCTGAAATCATGAACGAGCTTTCCCAGCAAATGCAGGAAGACGCCCGTGCCATGGGTGAGATGAGCCTGCAGTTCAAAACGGAAATGGAAAAACTCTTCAGTGATGCCGGGCAGCAAATGACCGAGCAGGCGACTGCCGCCGCAAAAGGCCAACAGCCTGGTGCTTCTGGATCCGCCTCGAGCCAGTCTTCACGGAAAAAATAAGAAGTCGGCTAACTCACGGCGCCTCTAGGCGCCGTATTGTTATAAGGGGATTCAGTATGCAGGGGTGGAAACGACCATTGCACGACATGTTTCAGCAGGGAGTGTCTCAAGAAGACATTGAGGCATGGAATACGCAACTGAAAGAGGCCGCTGAGCAGTACCAGGGGCTTATGCAGGATCTGCTGGCACGCATGGCCCCAAGCGAGGCGGCCGACTCGGTCTATAGCGATATGCGCAAAAGCTTCGAGGCGGGTGCGCAGGCATTAATGAATAACCCAACCTTGCTGTGGCAAACCCAAGCGCGCCTGCTGCAAGATCAGTGGCTGCTATGGCAGCAAAGCATGCGTGCTTTGTCTGGTGAGCAGGTCACACCGCTGATCACCCCCTCCAAAAGCGACCGGCGCTTTAAAGACGATGCCTGGACGCAAGACCCGCACTATGCGGCGATCATGCAGCAGTACCTGCTGTTTTCGCAGGTAGTAGAAGAACTGATCGAAAGCCTTGAAGGTATGGATGACCTCCAGAAACGAAATCTGGGGTTTTATGCCCGTCAGCTCGTCAATGCCATGTCGCCCACCAATTTCGTTTCTACTAACCCTGAGGTGATGCGGCGAACGCTGCAAACCCGTGGGCAAAATCTGGTAGAAGGGCTATCTCGGCTGCGTGAAGACCTTGCCAACTCAGCGGAAGGCATCAATGTGTGTATGACCGAGCGCAATGCGTTTGGTATCGGGGAAAACATCGCGGTTACCCCTGGGGCAGTCGTGTATGAAAACGAGTTAATTCAACTGATTCAGTACACGCCCACCACTGAGAAGACCTTTAAAACGCCGCTGTTAATCGTGCCGCCCTGGATCAACAAGTATTACATCCTTGATCTGCGCCAGGATAATTCCATGGTCAAGTGGATGGTGGACCAGGGCCACACCGTATTTTTAATTTCATGGCGCAATCCTGGCCCCGAACAGCGCGACATTACCTGGGCCGATTACATGCAAATGGGGCCGATCAGTGCGATTAGCGCCATTGAGGATGCCTGTGGTGAGAAGTCGGTCAACCTGGTGAGCTACTGCGTGGGCGGCACCCTGACGGCTTCGACCGTTGCTTATCTAACAAGTACCCGCAAGGGGCGAAAGGTGAAGTCGGTCACCTACATGGCCACGCTGCAGGATTTTCGTGACCCCGGCGATATCGGCGTTTTCCTGAACGAAGCCGTGGTGCAAGGGCTTGAGCAAACCATGCAGCTAAAGGGCTATCTGGATGGTCGCTCAATGGCTTACACCTTTAACCTGCTGCGTGAAAATGATCTTTTCTGGTCGTTTTATATCAATAACTACCTGAAAGGAGAGATGCCCGCCGCCTTTGACCTTCTCCACTGGAATACGGATGGCACGAACCTACCGGCGGGCACGCATGCCTGGTATTTACGCCACATGTATCTTGAAAACCGTTTGGTCGCGCCGGGTGGTATTGAGCTTGATGGCGTAAAAATTGATTTACGCAAGATCTCCACCCCCAGTTATTTCGTGTCGACCAAAGAGGACCATATTGCCAAGTGGAACAGCACCTATTATGGGGCGTTGCTGCCTAAAGGCCCCGTCACGTTTGTATTAGGTGGCTCGGGGCATATCGCCGGTATCGTTAATCCACCGCAAAAGAACAAGTACGGTTATTGGAGTAACGACGCACTGCCAGAAAGCCATGAAGCGTGGCTTGAAACAGCGGCGTTTAATGAGGGGTCCTGGTGGCCGCACTGGCAGGCATGGATGACACAGAATGGTTATGCGGATACCCAGAAAATGGTGCCCTCGCGCACACCCGGCGACGGTAAGCTTGAGGTGATTGAGTCAGCACCAGGGCGCTATGTAAAAATGACCATTCCTGACGTGCTAAGCGAACAGGGCAGCCTGTAAAGGCTGCTCCGATCATCCGGGTATTCTACAAAAAAACTATCCTTCTCATGTTTAAGCGAGGTGCTAACAATGCCGCCCACTACCCGTTACTCATTAGCCCCCGCGTTTAGCGCACAACACCGTCCTAATAACCATGGCGCTTGCTGCTGTGGTTCACCTGTCTTACAGCATTTTCATGAGCGCGTTATGGCAGAGATTGCTCGCCGCGAAATGCTGGGTGGGCCGGCAGCGGTCATGGCGCTGTTTGCAGGTGTACATACGCCACACGTGGTTGATCAGCCCTCAAAAGCGCATGACGGCCCTGTGCTACTCACCAACTTAACGCTTTTTGATGGAAGTGGTGGCCCGTTGCGCGATGGCGTATCCGTTAAGGTAGAGGATGGGCGAGTCAGCGCTATTCTTGAAGGGAATGCTGGCGCTGAGTCCGGGGACGTTATCGACTGCGATGGGCGCGTGTTGATGCCTGGCTTAATCGATGCGCATTGGCACTCCACGCTAGCCGCTATTACACAGATGGAAGCCATGAGCGCGGATATTGGTTATATCCATTTGGTCGCCGCAAAAGAGGCCGAGCGAACGCTGATGCGAGGGGTTACGTCGGTCAGAGATGTGGGAGGGCCGTCATTTGCACTGAAGAGAGCCATTGACGAAGGCATCGTGAACGGACCGCGGATATTTCCCGCAGGCGCCATGATTTCCCAGACATCCGGGCACGGTGATTTCCGAATGCGGCACGAATTGCCTCGTGGTAGTACAACCCCGCTAAGTTACACGGAGCAGCAAGGGGTCGCCATGATTGCTGACGGTGAAGCGGAAGTGCTTAGGCGCACGCGTGAGCAGTTGATGCTGGGGGCTTCTCAAATAAAGCTGATTGCGGGTGGTGGCGTCGCGTCATTTTATGATCCGCTCGACAGTACACAGTTTAGCGAGCGCGAGCTTCGCGCAGCGGTTGAGGCAGCCGGTGACTGGGGCACCTATGTCATGGTTCATGTCTACACCTCCCGGGGTATTCAGCGTGCCCTGCGGGCAGGCGTACGCTCAATTGAACATGGTCAGTTGGCAGATGAAGAGACCGTTCGAATGATGGCCGGTGAAGATGTGTGGTGGAGCCTTCAGCCTTTTCTGCAGGATGAAGATTCCAACGTTTACCCGGATGCGGCACGCCGAGAGTCTCAGCGGCAAGTTGCCGAAGGAACGGTTCGCGCGTATGAAATGGCCCAGCGATTTAACGTTAAAACTGGCTGGGGAACGGATATTCTTTTTAATCCTCAAAATACCCCCAACCAGCTGCATCACTTGGCTAAGCTAACGCGTTTCTACGACCCGTTGACCGCATTGGCAATGGCGACGGGGCGTAACGGGGAGCTACTTTCTCTCTCGGGGCCGCGTAACCCGTATCCGGGAGTGCTTGGGCGTATTGAGCCTGGTGCGCTAGCCGACCTGCTGGTCGTTGATGGTGACCCAAGCAAAGATCTTGATTTTCTTAAAGATCCAGAGCGTAACTTGCGCATGATTATGAAAGCTGGGCGTGTTTATAAAGATTGTTTGCAGCAATAGCTTGGCAAGATCGTTTATAAATATCGATTTTAAGTGCTTGATCGGTTGTTTGTTTATGATTGAATCAATCATGCACTGACCGCTTTTCCGGCCATTAATAGAAGTGTTGGTTTTAGAACCTTGTTGGTTTAAATGTTTCTAACGCGGTAGTTGGGATTTCAGCAGGCCCCACGTCTATTTCCGGGCTTAAGGAGATAGGCGTTGAACTCTTTTTAGGGGGCTATTCGTAACCGCCGTTCCTATGCTTCTGGGCGCCCCCTTTGTGGCAAACACAAACCGCGCCGCGTTCTCGCCTAATATCGGCAGGCCGAGGGTGCTGTCATAATGTCGCAGGAGGGTTGTAGAACACCTGGATGGCGCTATGGTAGCCAAAGATTCATAACGACATGCGATAGGCCAGTACGTGCGAGCTTGGCGCGTGTGCCGTTTAACCGTGTTTATTTAAAGGGAGCATCGAAGTAATGGCGAACAAGGCACTGAATGTCATGGCCCAACGAGTGACTCAGCGGCTGGCGTTAAGCGCGTTAGCACTGCTATTAACGGCAGGTGTTGCGCAGGCGCAGACGCTAGAAGTAAGCAATGCTCGGTTAAGCCTGCTGCCTGGTAACACGCCCGGTGCGGGTTACTTTGAGCTTTATAATGCGGGCGATGAAGCTGTCACGCTGGTGGGCGCTCAAAGCCCTGCCTTTGATAGTGTTGAAATACATGTTAGCTCCGAGCACGACGGTATGGCCCATATGCACGAACTTACATCGCTTGAAATTGCCTCAGGCGAGCGTTTTGAGTTTGCGCCTAAAGGTCATCATCTGATGTTTATGCGCCGCGTTGAGCCCTTAAACGTAGGTGATGACGTTGACGTGGTGCTTGAGTTTAGCGATGAACAGCAACTGCCCGTTACCTTTAATGTTGTCTCTCCAGCATCGATGTAAAGGCCAGGAATAGGAACCCTATATGTACAAGTTGTTGTTCGCCACGTTGGCGTCTCTTTTACTGGCTGGTTGTAGTGATCAGAGCTGGCGTACCACCGACGTTGCCGACATTATGCCGTCGCTTGATTTTTCACTGGTGGATGATAACGGCGACAGCGTCCAAGCGGATGAATATCTGGGTAAGCCAGCGCTTGTCTATTTTGGCTACACGTTTTGCCCCGATGTTTGCCCCATTACCCTGGCAAGATTAGGCGATGCGATCAGACAGCTGGATGATGAGACGCGCGACGAGGTTCAGGTGCTGTTTATTTCGGTCGACCCGGCGCGTGACACGCCCGAGGTGCTAAAACGCTATACCAATGCCTTTGGCCCTGAGTTTACTGGCTTGACCGGCGATAAAGCCGACATTGATGCGATCACCAACCGTTACCGCGTTGCTTACGAATACGGTGAAGAGAATGAGAATGGTGACTACCTGGTAACACACTCCAGCGCTGTTTTTGCCTTTGATCGAGAGGGGAATGCACAGTTCCTGGTGCGGGATAGCCACCCGATAACGGATGTTCAGGCGGATATCAAACGGCTGATAGAAAAAAGCTAACGCCGCTTGGAGTAGCCCCAGGGAGCTAAACAGGTAGTAGACGTAGGTAGAAAAAGTCTGTAGCAAAAAAGGGGCGACTGATGATCAGTCGCCCCTTTTTATATGCCGTTTACTTGGCTAATACCTGGCAACGAAAGCGATTTAGCAGACGGCAGAGAGGCCGCAGCGCGACTTGTACAGACGAGAGTTAATATCCAGTTCGATATTCTCACTGTCTTTATCGTAGAAAAAGGAGGCATAGCCATTGTCAGAAGAGGCTGTGCGATAGAGGCCGCAGATGCCATAACCATACTGCACTTCCTGCAGCTGCGAGAGCTCAATATCATGGGATGTCCCCAGCTTATTTGCCAGAGCGTGTTGAATGTCATCGCCAACATGGCTGTCAGACATAACCTGGCCACCGAAGATAGCGCCCGCCAACACGACAGTAAGCGCCAGCGGCATCACGACAAGTAGTAAAAAAGGACGAGATTTTAACATAGTGGTATTCCTATGCCAGCCAGAATCAAAAAAGTGCTCTATTGTAGCGTGTCATGTTGAAGGTTCCTATCGACCGCGACAACGTGTCAAGCGAAGGCCAGGTAGCAGCATTAGCCCCGCTAGTAGCCATGCAGGCCAGCTCCCGGTGCGGGTAAAAGGTGTTAACCCCTCCATCGCATAGAACTCACCCACTAACGCTGTCGTTTCAAACTGGGGCGCTTGAGCAACGATGCTTCCGTGGGCATCAATAATCGCTGTAACGCCGTTACTGGTGGCGCGTATTACATAGCGACCATTTTCAAGTGCTCTAAGTCGTGCCATTTGCAAATGCTGGAAAGGGCCAATGGAGGCGCCAAACCAGGTGTCGTTGGAAACCGTCAGCAGCACATCGCTGTCCTGAGCGCGACGCGCCACAAGCTGCGGATAGATGATTTCATAACAGATCGCGTTGCCCAGGCGAATGCCGGAGGCCTGCATGGGCGTCTGATGCGATGCGCCTTTGGTAAAGCTCGACATCGGCAGGTCAAAAAAGTCGATAGCACCGCGCAGCACGCTTTCAAGCGGTAGGTATTCGCCAAAGGGCACCAGGTGCTCTTTTTGATAACTGCCTTCAACGTTGCCAATGCCCACCACGCTGTTGTAGTAGCGGTTAGCCTCATCCAATTGAACGATGCCTGTCACCAAGGCAACGCCTGGCGGAAGGTTAGCCTGAACGCGCTCCAGGACCGGACGTGCCTGAGTTTCCGTCATGGGAAGTGCGGTTTCTGGCCAGATAATTATGTCAGCCTCATCGGCGACTTCAGCGGTCAGTCGGCTGTAGGTATTCGCTGCGATGCGCTGGCCGTCTGGCGTCCACTTTAGCAACTGCGGGAGGTTGCCCTGAAGTAAAGCAACCCGAGTCGGTGTGCTGGAAGGGGTGGTCCACTGTGCAGGCAAGGCCAGCGGTATCAGCCAGATCGCCAGTAACGGGGCCAGTGCCCACCACTGGCGGCGCAGAAGCACGTTAGCTGCCAGTGTGCCGCTAAGCACCACCAGCAGGGAAAGTAGGTAGACACCGCCAATTGGTGCCCAGCTTGCCAAGGGTGAATCGACATAGCCTGAGCCCATTAGTAGCCAAGGGAAGCCTGTGAACAGGTAGGTGCGCAGCACTTCACCCAGCACCCAGGCACCGGCAAACGTTAGCCATGCCAATCGGGGCGTGGTAAAGCGCCGGTAAAGCCAGAAGGTGCCCGCATAAAAAAGGGCCAGTACGGCGACAAAAAGTGCGGTCAGCAACACTGCCAGCGGCACGCCGGTATAGCCGTAATCATGAATGGAGATATAGACCCATGAGGCGCCGCTGGCAAAGAGTGCAATGCCATAGAGCCAGCCTTTAAGCGCTGCCTGGGCAGGCGTTAAGGTATGAATCCCTACGTAAAGCAGGGCAATCGCCACTGGGCCAAGCCACCATAGTTCAAATGGTGAAGCGGTTAGCGTGGTAAAGCCGCCCGCAACCAGGGCCAGTAACAGTTGAAGCATAAAGGCGGGTGTTGGCCCCATGAAATATCCTGTCAATACGTGGTTAATCGGTAAGCTACTAGTCGTTTTTTTGAGGTTCGAGGCTCTCGCCATCGCTTTCACGATAGGCCTCTAATAAGCGGATGCGCCGGTTATCAGCATTCAGGATGACAAAGTGCCAGCCGCCGAAGCGAGTATGCTCGCTGCGCCCGGGCAAATGACCAAATTGCTGCATCACCAGGCCGCCCACGGTATCGAATTCATCGTCAGAGAATTCGGTGCCAAAGCGTTCGTTAAAGTCTTCGATGGGGGTGAGGGCGCGAATAGCAAAGTGGCCGTTTTCCAGCGTGCGGATATCGTCCTCTTCGTCGGTATCGTGCTCGTCTTCAATATCACCCACGATTTGTTCCAGAATGTCTTCAATCGTAATAATGCCGGCAGTACCGCCATACTCATCTACCACAATTGCCATGTGGTTGTGCGTATCACGAAACTCTTTGAGCAGGCTGTTAAGCCGTTTCGACTCTGGAATAAACATGGCCGGACGTAGAACATCTTCCAGTTTGAAGGCATCCCGGCTTTCCTGGGTTTGCGACAGTAAAGGAAGCAAGTCTTTTACCAGCAATATCCCTTTAACATCATCCAAATTCTCGCCAATCACAGGATAACGGGAGTGACCGGTTTCCTGGATAAGCGGTAAATAGCCATCACGCGTTTGGTCCAGCGTTATGGCCGATACCTGAGAGCGGGGTATTAATACTTCTCGGACCTGTCGATCGCTAATTTCAAGCGCACCTTCAATAATCATGATGGCGTCCTGATCCAGCTTCAGTTTCCCAGCGGTATGGCGTAAAAACGTCATCAGTTCAGCGCGTGAACTGGGTTCGTCGGTATCTCCGGTAAGGGCGCCAAAGAGTTTCTCGAGCCAGGATTTTTGATTAGGATTGCTCGATCGGTCTTCGCTCATGCGTCAAATCTCTTGTTTACGGGGCAGACAGGTGTCGTAACGTGCCTAAATCTAGTATCAACAAAAAACAGGGTGCCAACAAGGCGGTGTCCCCCTGGTACAGGGCGCTATGTTGCACTATGCCTCTTGCCTTGCATCAATGAACGGTTTCTTCCCTGCGGGTTGTCAGTGTCATGGCACATGGTAAGGGTCAGAGATGCCCAGCTCAGCAAGCAGCGTACGCTCTAGCTGCTCCATCTCTTCTGCCTCCTCATCTTCAATATGGTCATAACCCATTAAATGAAGCGTGCCATGAACGACCATGTGCGCATAGTGATGCGCTAACGGCTTCTGTTGCTCGTCCGCCTCTTTTACCACAACGGCATGACAAATAATCAAGTCGCCGAGCAGCGGTAGCGTGAGCCCCGGCGGGTTTTCAAATGGGAACGATAGCACATTGGTGGGCTTGTCTTTGCCGCGATAATCGCGGTTTAAGGCTTGGCTTTCTTGCTCGTCCACAAAGCGGATCGTAAGCTCTTGGCGCTCATCATCCGGGTGATGAGAAAACACACAGCCCACCCAGTGGGTGAGCTGTTCAAGCGTGGGCAGCAGCGGTTCATCAATAGCGGCCTGTCGATCAATCACGATATTGTTCAACGTGATGTATCTCCCCATCGTTCCTGAGACTGTTCGCGCCCTTGAAGGCGTGCCTCGCGCTCTTGCTGGCGTACTTCACGGCGGGCACGCTCTTCCACTTCCTGCTGCGACTCGAATTCGTCGTAGGCTTCGATAATGCGCTGCACCAAGGGGTGGCGTACGACATCCTTGGCGGCAAAGTGGGTAACGCCGATGCCAGGCGTATCTTTCAGTACGTCAAGCACTTGGGACAAGCCAGAGCGCTGCCCGCGAGGAAGGTCGACCTGGGTGATATCCCCGGTGATCACGGCCGTTGAGCCAAAACCGATCCGGGTCAGGAACATTTTCATCTGCTCCGGCGTGGTGTTCTGGCTTTCGTCCAAAATGATGTACGAATTATTCAGCGTGCGACCGCGCATATAGGCCAGCGGCGCTATTTCAATCACTTGGCGCTCGATGAGCTTGGCCACTTGTTCAAAACCGATCATCTCGTACAGCGCGTCGTACAGCGGGCGCAGGTACGGGTCGATCTTTTGGGCTAGATCACCAGGCAAAAAGCCGAGTTTTTCACCCGCTTCAACCGCTGGGCGTACCAGTAAGATGCGGCGCACTTCCTGCTGGTTAAGCGCTTCAACCGCTGCTGCTACCGCCAGATACGTTTTGCCGGTGCCAGCTGGCCCGATACCGAAGTTAATATCGTGCTCGCGGATGCTGGTGACGTAGCGCTGCTGGTTCAAGCCGCGCGGCTTAATCATGGTGCGCGGCGTGCGCATTACCACGTCATCGGGGCTGCCTTCTCCGTCCTGCTCGTCTTCTAGTGCTTCCAGGCCAGACTCTTGCAGGAACAGGTGCACGGTATCTGCCGAAAGATCATCCACCGCCGTTTCGCGGTAGAGGTGCTCAAGCACGTTAGCCGCCGCTTTGATGCGGTTGGCAGCACCGGCCAGCTGAAACATATTGCCCCGGTTGCGCAAAGTCACGTCCAAGCGGCTCTCAATCAGCTTTAGATGCTCGTCCTGCTGGCCACTTAGGCTGGCAAGCCGCTGTGGGTCATTGGGTTCAAGGCTTAGGGTGATAATGCGATTGGCCTGAGGTGATGGCTGGCTCAAGAGTAGGAAATCCGTCAGTTAATGTGTGTAGACACCCAGCTTACTGCCCCAACCGGGGTTGGGGCAATTACCTAAGATAAGATAGCGGTCAGTAACGCTCGGGGGAGGCGAGCTCGCCGCGCAGCGAGTTGGGGAATGCCTCAGTGATCTCAACATCCACAAAGTAGCCGATTAGCTCGGTAGGGTTGGCCGCACGGAAGTTAACCACGCGGTTATTCTCCGTACGCCCAGAGAGTTGGCCGGGGTCTTTAGGTGAAAAGCCGGTGACCAGAATGCGCTGGGTAGACCCCACCATGCGGCGGCTGATCTGGGCCACATTCTGCAGAATGCGCTCTTGCAGAATCGCCAGACGCTGCTTCTTGACGCTTTCTGGGGTGTCATCCGGCAGGCCTGAGGCGGGGGTGCCCGGGCGCGCCGAGTACACAAAACTAAACGAGTGATCGAAGCCAATCCGGTGGATCAGATTCATCGTGGCTTCAAAGTCTTCCTCGGTTTCACCTGGGAAGCCGATAATGAAGTCCGATGAGAAGCTGATATCCGGACGGTTAGCGCGCACGCGCTCCATCTTCTCAATGTACTCTTCGGCAGTATGGCCACGCTTCATGGCGCTGAGAATCCGGTCGGAACCCGATTGCACCGGCAGGTGCAGGTGGCTGACCAGTTCCGGGATGTCTGCAAATGCATCCACCAGGCTGTCGGTGAACTCAACCGGATGCGAGGTGGTAAAGCGTATGCGGTCAATGCCATCTACTGCAGCGATGCAGGCAATCAGCTCGGCAAGATCAATTTCATCACCGTCGTCGTTGTCGCCTCGGTAGGCGTTAACGTTTTGGCCCAGCAGGTTGACTTCGCGTACCCCTTGATCGGCCAAGTGGATAACTTCATCCATCACCTTCTCAAACGGACGCGAGACCTCTTCTCCGCGGGTATAGGGCACCACGCAGAAGGTGCAGTATTTGGAGCAGCCTTCCATGATCGAGACAAAGGCCGTGGCGCCATCTGACTTGGGCTGGGGCAGGTGATCAAACTTCTCGATTTCCGGGAACGTTACGTCTACGGCGGCAATTTGATTGTTGCTGCGCGCATCCAGCATGGAGGGCACACGGTGCAGCGTCTGCGGGCCGAAAATCATATCCACGAAGGGCGCACGCTTACGCAGCGCATCGCCTTCCTGGCTTGCCACGCAGCCGCCTACGCCAATTACCAGGTCCGGGTTGGCGTCTTTTAGCTTTTTCCAGCGCCCCAGCTGATGAAACACTTTCTCCTGCGCCTTCTCACGAATTGAACAGGTGTTAAGAAGGATGACATCGGCTTCCTTCTCATTATCGGTGAGTTCAAGCTGGTGAGATTCACCGAGTAGATCCGCCATACGGGAGGAGTCGTACTCGTTCATTTGGCAGCCGTGCGTTTTGATGAAGAGCTTCTTCGCCATCGGTACCTGTCGTCTATGGGTCGTCGGGGGACGAGGAATGAATGGGGTATCGTTTTAGTAGCGTAGGCTACTGTTGAATAATCCTATTATACGGGCACAAGAAACCGGGGGCTAGCATTCCCCAATAATCGATACTTGACCTTAGTCTCTAAATCAGTATACTACGCACCGTGTTTGAGAAGTTCCTCGATAGCTCAGTTGGTAGAGCAAATGACTGTTAATCATTGGGTCACAGGTTCGAGTCCTGTTCGAGGAGCCAGCACTTTACAGGTTGGTTCTGCTTAAAACACAATAGCTTAAGATGTTCCTCGATAGCTCAGTTGGTAGAGCAAATGACTGTTAATCATTGGGTCACAGGTTCGAGTCCTGTTCGAGGAGCCAAGCTGACTATTTTACTACCTGTTTTGGCATAGCCTGCTATAGGTAGCGCGTTATTCCTCGATAGCTCAGTTGGTAGAGCAAATGACTGTTAATCATTGGGTCACAGGTTCGAGTCCTGTTCGAGGAGCCATCTACTTGCCTTTTTAGATTCACAGTGTGCTTCTTTTGTGCCTGGTTCTGAAAAGCGTGCTGCGGTCTGTTTTCTAGCTCCCCTGATTTTTATCAAACCTTTATTACCTCTTTAAGCCTTTATCGTCTCCAAGTCGTTATTAACCCCTGTAAAATTATTGGCCCCGCTGCCTAACGGTATTGGGTTGATTTCGTGTATCTGGCGGGTCAGAAGTCATGCGTAAAAAAACGCCGACCTAAAAGGTCGGCGTCATACAGCGATCAATGGTTATTTAGCGTGTCGCCATTCGCTGGGCTTGTTGAAATTGCGCGTAATCCAGCAGGATTTCTGCGGCTTCTAGTACGGGAGCGCGATCAGCGGGCATGCCTTCATCCTCTCCGTTTTCGTCAGCATCGTCACTGGGTTCGCTGCTCTCCAGGCGTGCATCCATCCACTCGTCTAGTTCTGGCAGTTTGAGTGCCCGGCGACGTTGGTTCTCTAGCGAAAGCTGCTCGGCCTCTTGGGCCTCAAGCTCACGCTGGCGCTGCTCGCGGTTCAGGCTCACGCTGGTGTGCTGCTCACGTAGCTGGCGGGCCAGCGTGGACTGGCGCTCAACATAGCGGAAGTTGGGGTTCTCTTTGGCGCGCGCTGCGTGTTGGGTGTTCAGTGCGTCTATAAAGGCTTCCGGCGTTCCGTAGCGACGGTACTGAACATCTTGAACAGTATCCCAGCCAAGGGCGTTATCCAGGCTGCTTTCACCGATCCGTTCTGGGTCGATTAAGCTCGGGAAGCTAATGTCAGGCTCAACCCCACGGTTTTGCGTGCTTTTACCGGTGATGCGGTAAAACTTGGCGCGGGTCAGCTTGATCTGCCCATGGCTTAGGTCGTTCAGCGTTTGTACGGTACCTTTGCCAAAGGTTGATGAGCCTACTACCAGGCCGCGACCATAATCCTGAATGGCGCCTGCAAAGATTTCCGAGGCAGAGGCGGAAAGGCGGTTAACCAGCACGGTCAGCGGACCATCGTAGAGTGTGCCTGCGCTGGTATCGCCATAGAGCTGAATGCGCCCTTGAGCGTCACGTACCTGTACGGTGGGGCCTCGGTCAATAAACAAGCCAATCAGCGAGTTAGCCTCTTGAAGCGCACCGCCGCCGTTATTACGCAGATCCAGCACAATGCCTTCTACGCCTTGCTCTTTTAGGCGCTCGACTTCACGGGCGACATCGCGTGTGGTGCTGCGATACTCCTCTTCGCCCGCCTGCCAGGCGTCAAAATCAACATAGAAAGTAGGAATGTTAATGACCCCAATGGGATGGGGTTCACCGTCTCGCTCAACGTTGATCACTTCGCCATGGGCTGCCTGGTCTTCAAGGCTTACCGTATCGCGGGTGATCTCGACAATATGCGAGCGGGTCATGTCCACCGCTTGGGCGGGCACGATATCCAGGCGGACGACGGAGCCTTTGGGGCCACGAATCAAGTCAACGACGTTGTCCAGGCGCATGCCCACAACGTTGACCATTTCGCCCTCTTCCTGGCCAACCGCAATGATGCGGTCGGCAGGTTCCAGGACATCTGCACGGTCAGCGGGGCCGCCGGGCACCAGGCTTGCTACTTTCACGTATTCGCCATCGGCCTGCAGTAGCGCGCCAATGCCTTCCAGCGAGAGGCTCATCTGGATGTCAAAAGATTCGCTTTGGCGTGGTGAGAGGTAGCCGGTATGTGGATCAATCGTGCTGGTGACCGCTGCCATTATCAAGCCGAAGACATCTTCTGATTCGGTTTGGCGTAGACGACTAAGCTGGCCTTCATAGCGCTGGCGCAGGTTGTCGACTATCTGCTCGTCATCCTGGTCGGTAAGCGCGAGCGTTAGCGCGTCATTTTTTAACCGCTTGCGCCACAGCTCATCAAGTTCGCTCTCGCGGGTGGCCCAGGGAGCATTTTCGCGATCAACTTCCAGGCGCTCATCGCTATCAAAGCTAAACGATAGGCCTTCATCAAGACGTGCAAGCAGCCATTCAACCCGCGCAATATTACGCTCGCTTAGCTGGTTATAAAGCGCGTAAGCATCATCCAAATCGCCGTTAAAGAGTGCTTCAGCCATATCATTTTCATAATGGCGGTAGGGCTCTATATCGCGATTCAGTAAATAAGCGCGTTGACCATCGAGGATATCCAGGTAGCGTTGGAAGGCCTCCTGTGACCACTGCTCATCAAACGTTATGTTGGCGTAGTGGCCGTAGCGGAGCGCATCCGCAATTTCTACTGCCGCTTGGCGTTGTTCGTCGGTCGGCGCAATTTGTGCCATAACTGCCGGGCTGGTAACGACCAGCATCACGGCAAGGGCGACCGAGCGCGAAAGCGTTGCAAACAAGCTCATCAGTCAAGCTCTCCCGGATTTGTGTACACTCATTCTTCCCTAGACCTGCTTGTGACCTATGTGTTGCATAGGCCAGGGGGCATTGTAGCAGGTCGTTTGCTCTATGAGACTCAATCATTACTGTTATGAGGATTTCCATGTCCGAAGCTTTCAACGCCGATCGGCTAACGCGGTTATGTGATTTTCTGCGCCAGTCGCCCACACCTTGGCATGCAACGAAGGCAATGGCCGAACGCTTGGAGAAAGCAGGTTTTCAGCGCCTCCACGAGACAGCTAATTGGCAGCTGGCGCCTGGGCAGCGCTATTACGTTACGCGCAATGATTCTTCCATTATCGCCTTTCAGTTGCCAAGCGATACGCTTAAAAGCTTGCGTATGCTGGGCGCGCATACGGATAGCCCCGGATTGCGCTTAAAGCCCAACGCCACTCAGCACTCTGCAGGTTGGTTGCAGCTTGGCGTGCAGGTGTATGGGGGCGTACTGTTGGCGCCCTGGTTTGACCGTGATTTAGGATTAGCCGGGCGCGTACATGTGCGCCATGCGGACGGGCGGCTGGAAAGCCTGCTGCTGAATGTTGACCGGCCTATTGCGATGGTGCCGAACCTGGCCATCCATCTGGATCGCGACGTGAATTCGGGCCGTGCTATTAATCCGCAAACGCAAATGGCGCCGGTACTGCTGCAAAGCGATAGCACCAAGCTTTCTGAATTGCTAGCTGCTTGGCTTGAGGAGCAGCACGGTGTGCGCTCCGCTGAGGTGGTGGATTTTGAACTGGGCTTTTACGATGTGCAGCCGCCTTCGCTCGTAGGAGTGAAGCAAGAGCTCATCGCCAGTGCGCGGCTGGACAATCTGCTCTCCTGTTTTATTGGCATGGAGGCCTTGCTCGAAAGTGATGGTAGCCAGGGGGCGTTGTTAGTGGCGAACGATCACGAAGAGGTGGGTAGTGCGAGCGCTTGTGGTGCGCAGGGGCCGTTCCTGGGCGATGTGCTTAAGCGCATCAATGCGCAGGTAGGAGAGGGCAGCGAGGAGTCGCTGATTCAGTTGATTCAGTCATCGCTGATGATTTCCTGTGACAATGCGCATGCGTTGCATCCTAACTTTCGCGATAAGCATGATGAGCAGCATGGCCCCGCCATTAACGGCGGCCCGGTTATCAAGGTGAATGCCAGCCAGCGCTACGCCACCAATAGCGTAACCGGTGCGCTATTTCGTGATGTGTGTCGCGAAGCCGACGTGCCGGTACAGTCATTTGTGACGCGGGCGGATATGGGCTGCGGTAGTACCATTGGACCGATTACGGCGACGGAGCTGGGCGTGCCTACGCTGGATATCGGCGTGCCACAGTGGGCCATGCACTCTATCCGTGAAACGGCGGGTACGCGTGACGTGGAATACCTAACCCGAGCATTGAAAGTGTTTCTGAATCGGCCGACGCTTGGTTGATGCGCACTAGATAACGCCCAACAACGAAAAAGGCCCGCTGACTAAGTCAGCGGGCCTTTTGCTATTCGGTGTTGGTGGCTACGCCCTGATTTGAACAGGGGACCCCATCATTATGAGTGATGTGCTCTAACCAGCTGAGCTACGTAGCCTTTCAACGGGGGCGTATATTAACAGCTTTTTTCCGCTCGTCAATATTTTAACGTAATAAGCGCGATGCCCAGGTAGTTACTCGTTGTCTTTTTGAGGTTGTTTGTCTGGTGGCGTTACATTGGGTAGGGAGTGGCTGTTCCCTGATGGCTTGTCAGTGAACTTGTGAGGGGGCTTGGGAGAGTGCTTGGGAGAGTGCTTAGGAGAGTGCTCGTAATCGTGCCCGGAAAGGCTGGGACGGTCAGTTGCCTTGTGCCAAATGCGATGTAAACCACGCTGTATATCGTCGAAAACCTGTTGAGAGATTAAGCGGTCTTTTACCATTTCTTCCATGCTTTCAGCACTTCGGCGCAACGCATAAAGGCGTAACATGCGCTGCTCAAGTTGGTAGGCGTGACGACCGAACTTTGCTTCCGTCTCACGTATTGCTTGATCGACAGCGCTGATCCTTATATTGAGTACCTCATCAAGTAATTCAGCCATGCGCTGACCGAATAGCGGGGTTAGCCGCTGTGTCGTGTAATGGTGCAACTCTTCTAGTACCGCCCTGTGGCAAATTAATAGCTCAAAACGGTTAGATAGCAGACGTGTCAGCGGCCAGCGAATCCTCATATGCTGGTGAAGAAAGGTGCACAGCTTAATCCAGCGAGTGTGAGAGGTTATTTTCCGTGTTTCTCTGTTATAACCCAAGCGGCCCTCTGAGCGAGCCGCATCAATGGTTCTGCCGCTGGCGCGCATCATCGTATCCAAGTTATGGATGCTGGTGACGCCGTTTCCGTAGCGCGGAATAAGATCGCGCTCTCGAACAGCCAGCGTCACCAGCGCAATTGCCATACGGTCTCGCTCAGGTAGCGCTTGATCAAGCGCGAAAGGGGCCGTCTCGATGGCCATATCGCGACGAAATTTAGCAATGACATCATCGGTGATGGAGGGGGCAATGTTGAAGTTCTGCGCTGTGCGTTGTACCGCGCTTTCAACCTCAATGGTCGAAAGATGAATAGCCTGTTGCTGAAGCGCTTTGTCATAAGGGTTTAGCTGATCAAGCTTTAGCTTGCGAATGACCGCCTGAAGGCTGGTTCCATTAACCAGTAGGCTGAATAGTACAAAGCCGGTGGCCAGGATAGCGACAAAATGGCGAATGTCTGCTGAAAGCGCTGTTTGCTCTGCAACGCCAAGCGCAAGTACGAGTGTGACCGCGCCACGTAGTCCTCCCCAGGTGATAGCCAGCTTATAGCTTGCGCTGATCGGGGTTGAAAGCTTGAGTCGATTCAACAGCGGCAGAAAGCCAAATAGAACGAGGAGGCGTGCCAGTAAGGTCGCCAGAATAATCGTTACGAGTAAGGGTAGCCACGCAAGAGTCATCCCTTCCAGCATTTTTGGCACTTGCAGCATGGCGAGCAAAAACACCATGGCACCCGCGACGGAGGCAATTTGCACCCAGAGAAGTTGCAGGTATTCCCAATTGGCGGGCGACGTCCGCGTTCTGCCTAAACCGTTGAGCACCAGGCCTGCGGCTACGACAGCGACAACCCCCGAAACACCGAAACTTTCGCCCAGCAGGTAGGTGGGGTATGGCAGAGAAAGCGTGATGGCTATCTGCGCTTTGCCATCGTTACCGATAAGAGCGAGTGCCTCTGCACCGATACGCCCGACGATAGCGCCAAGGATCAAACCGCCACCCAGGGATAACGCTAGCATCCCGGCCACCTGTAGCGCAGTGGTAGCGACATGGTCGGTAAGTGAAGCGAGTAGCACGCTGACAATCGCGATTGCGGCCGCATCATTTAGCAGGCTTTCGCCTTCCACTAGACGGATTAGCCGTGGAGGTGCTCCAACGTTACGGAAAATGGCAATGACGGCGGATGGGTCAGTTGTCGCGATGACGGCGCCAAGTAACAGCCCAACAGGCAGTGCTGCTGCGCCTAGCAGCCATATAGACAGGCCCACCATACCTGTAGCAACGAAAACAGCCACTACCGCAAGGAGTAAAATAGGTGCTGCATCAGGCACCATTTCACGAACATCAACACTGAGCGCTGCCTGGAACAACAGCGGGGGGAGGAAGATCCACAGATATATTTCAGCAGGTAAGGATGCTGATAAGAGAGGATCAAAGAGATCTATGGCAGGCCACAATGTCGACAGGGTCGCGTAAGAGAGCCCCAGGGTGATGCCTGTTAACGCCAGCAGCGTCGCTTCAGGAAACGCCGTACGCGCAGAGAGCCGTTGCACCAGCGCAATGATCATAAGCATCAGGCTGCCAAGTAACAGCACTTTGTACAGTGTTTCCATAGGTATCAGCTTCCGGTTGAATAAGCTCGGATGCCTCAGTATTAGTCGGCTGGGCGTAGGATGCCACTGAAAAATTAAGAAAAAAGAGGTAGGGGCGTTGCCTGAAGGCGGCAGATGAAGAGACAAATTGCCATGGGCGCAGGAGTGCGCCCATGGCAGGAGCTAGCAGGTTACGGGGTGGTCAATTAAACATTAAACCGGAAGTGCACCACATCACCATCTTTCACAATGTACTCTTTGCCTTCCAGGCGCCATTTGCCCGCATCTTTGGCACCTTGCTCACCGCCCAGTGAGACAAAATCGTCATAGGCGATCACTTCTGCGCGGATAAAGCCTTTCTGGAAGTCGGTATGGATAGCGCCAGCAGACTCAGGGGCCGTAGCACCCTGTTTTACTGTCCATGCGCGGACTTCTTTTACGCCTGCAGTGAAGTAGGTTTGCAGGCCCAGTAGGGCATAACCTGCGCGAATAACGCGGTCAAGGCCGGGCTCTTCCATGCCCATCTCACCCAAGAACATGGCGCGTTCTTCATCTTCCAGCTCAGCGATTTCAGCTTCCAACTGGTTGCAGACGGGCACTACGACCGCGCCTTCTTCGGTAGCGATCTCTTCAACGATATCCAGGTAAGGATTGTTCTCAAACCCGTCTTCATTGACGTTAGCGATGTACATGGTGGGCTTTAGGGTTAAAAAGCCAAAGCTTTTCACCTGACGCTTTTCGTCTTCATCCAGACCGAAGCTGCGCAGTGGGTGGCCTTCGGCCAGGTGCGGCTCAATCTTGTCGAGGATGGCTTTGGTCGCGATGGCATCTTTATCGCCGCCTTTAACCGAACGCAAGAGCCGCTGACTGGCCTTCTCAACGGTGTCCAGGTCCGCTAGGGCGAGCTCAAGGTTAATCGTTTCGATGTCGGCGCGAGGATCAACCTGGTTGGCAACATGGATAACGTTGTCGTTATCAAAGCAGCGCACCACGTGGGCAATCGCTTGGGTTTCGCGAATGTTGGCAAGGAATTTATTGCCCAGACCTTCACCCTTGGAGGCACCTGCCACCAGGCCCGCGATATCGACAAACTCCATGGTCGTGGGCAGGACTCGTTCAGGTTTGACGATCGCTGCCAGCTTATCCAAACGTGGGTCAGGCATGGGGACGATGCCTACGTTGGGTTCTATCGTACAAAACGGGAAGTTTTCCGCATCAATGCCTGATTTTGTCAACGCATTGAAGAGCGTGGATTTGCCTACGTTGGGTAGGCCGACGATACCGCAGTTAAAGCCCATAAATTCATTCCTGGCCGCTAGGCGCGCGCTAACGAAAGGATGTGTTCAGCGCGGGTCTAAAGTGAAAAAAAATCGATAGTAACTATTTTACGCTATGCAGGCGATTCATGGCTTTAGCCCAATCGCCATCAAGTGCAAGCGGGAGTGTGGCTTCGCATTCGTTAAGCACATGATCAATGGCCGCCTGCTCGTCTTTGCCGGGTCGACCAAGCACGTAGTGAGTTACCTGACGTGCCTCACCAGGGTGACCGATGCCGATGCGTAGACGGTGGAACTGCTTTTGATTGCCAAGTGCGCTGATGATATCGCGCAGGCCGTTATGACCACCGTGGCCACCGCCTGTCTTATAGCGCGCCTGCCCCGGGGGGAGGTCTAGCTCATCATGAGCGACCAGTAAATTCTCGGGGGCAAGTTTAAAAAACTGGGTAAGCGCTGCCACAGAGGCACCGCTTCGGTTCATGAAGGTGGTAGGGTTGAGCAGATGAAGCTCGTGGTCGCCCACGCGGGCCTTGGCATACAGGCCGAGGAATTTCTTCTCCGGGCGCAGTTCGGTATGGGCGCTGCGCGCAATGGCATCGACCAGCCAGAAACCCGCATTGTGCCGGGTGGCATCATACTCGGCGCCGGGGTTGCCTAGTCCTATCAGGGCCGTTACCTGACTCATTGACCTACCTCCAAAAAAATCCGGGCGTATTCTTGACGTCGTGCGTCATTGACGGCTTGAGGTGCAGTTGCAAAAAGGCAAGTCGCAAAAAAGATCAAGCGCCGAAGCGCTTGATCTTATCATTCCCGGGTCATACGGGTATGGCCCGGGCCAGGTACGTATTCAGCCATGAAGGCGATGCGCACCCTTATCGGCCTTACTCAGCGCTGGTGCTTTCTTCGCCTTCGCCTGCTTCTTCGTCATTACGTACTTTAACTTTCGTAATGCTGAGAATGGCGTTGTTGTGTTCCTCACCGTGAGACAGGTCAACGGAGGAAACGCCCTTCGGCAGTGCCAGGTCAGACAGGTGCAAAATCGTGCCCAGCTCAACCGCGGAAATATCAACTTCCAGGTAGTCAGGCAGGTCTTTCGGCAGGCAGCTGATAGCAACTTCGTTAGCCAGTACGTGCAGTTCGCCGCCCTGGTCTTTGATGCCCACACACTGCTCTTCGCCGATTACGTGAAGCGGTACGTTCATGGTGATTTCATGAGTAGCGTCAACACGCAGGAAGTCAGCGTGAGTCAGAAGCGGCTTGTAGGGGTGACGCTGAAGATCACGTACCACTACTTGCTCTTCTGTACCATCGATAACCAGCTTGATTACTGAGGAGAAGAAGACTTCGTCTTCAATCGCTTTGTAGAAAGCAGTCTTTTCTACAGAGATTGATTGCGCGCCTTTTTCACCGCCGTAAACAACGGCCGGTACTTGTTGGTTCGCACGACGCAGGCGGCGGCTCGCACCTTTCCCCAGGTCGTTACGAACGCTGGCTTTCAGGATAAAATCAGACATGTAATTTGCCTCTTGGTTTAAGTAAGGAAACGCCGCCGCCCGCGACCAGACGACGACGCTCCCAAGGCCCCAGAAGGGGGCTATATCGTTAGGCGATCAGTGGAACATCGCGCTAACAGATTCTTCGTTGCTAACCCGGCGGATCGCTTCTGCAATCAAACCGGCAACGCTCAACTGACGAATTTTTCCACTGCGACGCGCATGGTCGGCAAGCGGAATAGTGTCGGTCACGACAACTTCGTCCAGTACAGAGTTGGTGATATTGTCAACGGCAGGGCCGGACAAGATCGGATGTGTCGCATAGGCCACTACGCGTGCAGCGCCATGATCTTTCAGTGCTTCACCGGCTTTGCAAAGCGTACCAGCGGTGTCGATCATGTCGTCAACGACTACGCAAGTACGGCCTTCAATTTCACCGATGATGTGCATCACCTGAGCCTGATTGGCTTGGGGGCGACGCTTGTCGATAATCGCAAGATCAGCATTCAGCTGTTTGGCGATAGCGCGAGCACGAACGACACCGCCTACGTCGGGTGAAACCACGACCAGGTCAGCGTAGTTTTGGCGCTCGATATCATCCAGAAGGATCGGCGAGCCGTAGACGTTGTCTACCGGTACATCGAAGAAACCCTGAATTTGGTCGGCGTGCAGGTCCATCGTCATTACGCGATCAACACCCGCTTTTACCATCATGTCCGCAACCACTTTAGCGGAAATAGGTACACGAGCAGAGCGTACACGGCGGTCCTGACGTGCATAGCCGAAATACGGCACGACCGCCGTAATCCGCGCCGCTGAGGCACGACGCAGAGCATCAACCATCAGGATCAGCTCCATCAGGTTGTCATTCGTCGGTGCACAGGTGGACTGGAGGATAAACACGTCCTTACCGCGCACGTTCTCATTGATCTCGACTGCGATTTCGCCGTCGCTAAATTGGCCAACCGTGGCATTACCCATGCGGCTGTCCAAGCTCTCGGCAATTTTTTGAGCGAGTTCGGGATTGGCGTTCCCGGTGAAAACCATCAATTTTGACACGCGCAGCCACCTTTGCAGTGTTTGGAATCAGGGGAGAAAACGCAGATCATGTCAGGTTGGCTGGGGTACCAGGATTCGAACCTGGGAATGCCGATACCAAAAACCGGTGCCTTACCACTTGGCGATACCCCAGCAATAACCTAATGCGATGACCGGGCGCTTTCAGCAGCCCAGAGCATCTTGTAGGGGAGAGGTGTTCAGTCCGCGTGCGACCCATGTCGGCCAGCGTTGACCTGCCAATTCAGCGACGGTACGTGCGGTTTGTTCAGACTCAAACGTCGCAAACAGACAAGCGCCAGTACCGGTCAGCCGAACAGGTGCATACTGCGCGAGCCAATCAAGCGCTTCCGCCACCAGCGGATAGCGTTTTTTAACGATGGCCTCGCAGTCGTTACGCCACTCAGACGCTCCCCCCTGCAGTGCGCGCGCCATAGTAATGGGGCGGCTGTCGCGTGTCAATTCCGGGTCCTGGAAGATCAGGGGGGTTGAGACACTCACTTTCGGATGAATAATCACAAACCAGGGCGTATCCAGCGTCACGGAGGTCAGCTTTTCACCGATACCTTCAGCCCAGGCGCTGTGTCCATAAATAAAGACCGGGACATCGGCGCCAAGCTGCAAGCCCAACTTGGCCAGTGCCGCCGCTGAAAACCCTAATTTCCACAGCTTATTTAACCCCAGTAACACGGTGGCAGCATTCGAACTCCCTCCGCCAAGCCCGCCTCCCATCGGGAGCTTCTTCTCTATGGTCAGCGTAGCCCCTGGCATAGCCCTTGGGATAGCTCCTTGCGCAGTGCCTGCTGAGCGCTGAAGTAGGCGGGCTGCGCGAACCATCAGGTTGTCATCGTGAGCCACACCGTTTACCGGAGTGGCGAGCGTGATATCGCCGTCATCGCGCAGGGTGAGTGTGAGCTGATCACTGATATCAACGATTTGAAACAGGGTTTGTAACTCGTGGTAGCCGTCGTCACGACGGCCCACAATGTGCAGCATGCGATTGAGCTTCGCAGGTGCGGGAAGTGTTAAAGAAGCAGACATTAAAGCTCTCACGTGACTTGAATTAGGCGCGACAACTCAACGGGCGCATAAACCGTTATTGAGAGCGCCACTGGTTAACGACCAGGGTGATGCGTACATCGTCATAGTTCATCACCAGGCGGCGAGGTAGCCACATACCTTCAACCTCTTCCCAGTCGCGGTAATCAATTTCCCAGCCATCCTGCTGCATGTGCTGCGGAAAGCCCAGCTCGTCGGTTTCCAACTGATAACTTGCATGTTCACCGGGCAGGCCGCGCACCCAGTCAGGCATGGCGCTAACTGGAAGCGACCAGCCTAACTGCTCTTCCATCAGTGCTTCCGGTGTTTCTGCTTCAAATCGGCCATCACCCGTGGTTAGCGAGAAGCGACCTTCACGACCTTCAAGTACGCTGCGGCCCCCGCCAAACGGCCCGCTGATCAGCATGCGAAAATAGTGGGGGTGTTGGCTCCAGTCCAGGTTGGCGCTCTGATTCTCTTGTGGTGTGCGAAGGCCTGCTTTGCCGATCAACGTCCAGGTATCAAAGGCGTCAATATCCGCTTGCTGGCGTTCCCATTGACCTGCTTGGCGGCCACCTTCTTCCATCGGGCCTTGCGTCGCGCACCCGGCAAGTAGCAGTAACGCTATGCTGGCAAGAAAGAGGCGAGGGGCGCGTGCAGTGCTGGTAAAGCGCATAAAAGTGGGCAGTGTGTTCAACATAACAGGCTCCATGTCAATGTGTTGAAAAGGTAATGGCAGCATCTTAATGGCGTATCGAGCATAAAGGGAGGCGCCAGCCCCGTTAGGGAGCACCTGACGGGGTTAGTTCAGGATGACGTTCAAGTAACGCGTCAACCTGCGGGTGACGCGTTGTGCTATCAAGCACCATTTGGATTAACGTGCGAGCCTCATCGCTACGACCAAGGGCATGTAAGACTTCGGCCAAATGAGCGGCCACTTCCTGGTCGGGCATCTGGTTATAGGCACTTTCAAGCCAGGCAAGCGCTTCTTCATTTTGGCCCAGTCGGAAATATACCCAGCCCATGCTATCAAGTATCGCCGGGTTGCTGGGGTCTTCTTCGTAGGCGCGCTCAACCAGCTCGCGGGCTTCTTCCATGCGTCCTGGCAAGTTAAGATCTGCCAAGGTATAGCCCAGTGCATTTAAGGCATTTGCGTTGTTGGGTTCAATACGCAAAAGCTGACGTAAATCTTGCTCCATTCCTGGGAAGTTGCCTCTCTCCCAAGAGCGCATGGCGCGTAAATAAAGCAGGTTAACGTCATCTGGTGTGCGAGCCAATTCGCGGTCAAGTAACGCTAGTGCTTCATCGGGCGCGTTCAGTTCGTCCAGCAGCTGCACTTCAAGGGCGACCAAGTCGCCAAAGTAATTTTCATAGCGCATTCGCTCAATGCGTAAAAAAGCCCGCGCATCCATCACACGGTCATCGTCAATCAACATTCGAGCGGCGGCCGCCCGGGCGGGTAAAAACTCGCCTCCCTCGCTTACCTGGCGGTAGTAAAGCAGTGCGTTATCGGTATCGCCTTGGGACTCCGTGATAGCGCCCAGCAGGTAGTAGGCAAGATCGGGAACGTTGTCCTGGCTTGTGAGTGGCTGCAACAGGCGGTAAGCAGGCTCGCTGTAGCCTTCCTCAAGGTAAAGTTGCGTTAGGGCCAAGCGTAAACGCTGGTTACCGTCATGGCTTTCCAGTAGCGCATCCGTTTGTACTTCTGCGGCGGCAATATTATTCAAACGAATTTCGGCTTGAGCCAGCAGCAGCGTAAACCGTACGTCATCGGGGACAATGCTGGCGCCTTGTTGCGCGGCTCGCCTGGCGGTGTGTAGATCGCCAGCTTCGAGCGCCAGTTGCGCTTGGGCAAGCCAAAGCGTCGCCGATTCTGGCGCTTGCTTTGCAACGTCGTCCAGATGCGCTTGCGCTTGGCGGGTATTGCCAAGCGCTGATTCAAGTAGCGCAGTGGCAAGCAAGGCATCGCTATGATACTCAAGCTGCTCTGCACTGGGTTGAGCCAAGTGGGCGCGCATCGACTGGGCCAGTAAGTTGAGCGGTGCGCTCCCTTCCGTGATAGCGATGTCGACGAAGGCCGTTAGCTCGCCATTGCCGCCTGCTTGAGTGATCGCTAGCCGCTGTTCAAGGCTGTCCAGCCAGTCACCTCGCTGCAAAGAGATCGCAGCCAGTAGCTGGTTGGGCGCTTCTGCCGAGGGGGCCAGCTCACGCCAACGCAGTGCGGATGCCTCCATTAACGCTACATCGTCACCAAACCGAGCCGCAAAGGTGGCGCGTTCGGCCAGCGCCGGAGCGCTATAACGTTGCGATGCCTCCAGGTAACCTTGGCTGGCAGAGCGGTAATCGCCACGTTGGCCCGCTAATTCCGCCGTAAGCAGCGTACGTAGCCCATCGGCGTCCAGACCACGGGTAATAGGTGGGGCCGACTGCATGGGGTCAGAAGCTATCAGGTCTGGCAAGCCGCCTTTATAAGAGGGTGCTGACTGGCAGCCGCTCAGGAATACCACGGTGGCGGCCAAGGGCAGTAGGGATGAACCCAATTGTAGTGAGCGAAGGGGCATGCGTCTCTCATTTTAGTGGCCGAGCGTTCAGCATAGCGGCTTGGCTGGCTGCGGCAAAGTGATGTACGCCAGATGTTAGTGTGCTGTGATAGAATAGTCGGCCTTGAAAGGCTGGCAGATAAGCGCAATTGAGTAATGATCAGCCATTGCCCAAGCTTGCGCTAATTCAGCGTAAGACGTAAACCACTGAGACTTCAAGACCGATAGCAACGTGATGACCGAACCACTAGCGAAGACGCATACCGCATGACGCTTCTTGCCTTGGGAATCAATCACCGTACTGCCAGTGTGGCCGTACGCGAGCAGGTAGCCTTTACTCCGGCGCAGTTAGATCACGCGCTGGAGCAACTGCGTGGTCTGTCACATGTTAGCGAAGCGGCGGTGCTCTCCACCTGCAACCGCACTGAGCTATATTGCGTAACGGACGCTGCTGGCGAGCAAGCCGTGCTTGAGTGGCTAGGGCGTTTTCATAACTTGAGTGTTGAAGAGCTGACCCGCTGCGCGTACCACTATTTAGACAACGACGCTGCGCGCCATTTAATGCGTGTGGCCGTTGGTCTGGACTCCATGGTATTGGGTGAGCCGCAAATACTTGGGCAATTGAAAGATGCCTATCAACAGGCGCGCCAAATGCAGGGGTTGGGCGGCGAGCTTGAGCGTCTTTTTCAACATACCTTTGCAGTCGCCAAGCAGGTACGTACCGAAACCGGGATTGGCAAAAATCCGGTTTCGGTGGCCTATGCTGCGGTGAGTATGGCTAGCCGAATTTTTGATGACTTTAGCCGCTCGCGGGCGTTGCTAATTGGTGCGGGTGAAACCATCGAGCTGGTCGCGCGTCATCTACATGAAGCCGGTGTACGTCAATTAACCGTGGCTAACCGCACACGGGAGCGTGCTGAGCTTGTCTCCTCGCGACTGGGTGGTAAGGCAATTACGCTTTCTGAAATTCCGGGCGCGCTGGAAGAAGCCGATATCGTTATTTCTTCCACCGCATCGCCTCTGCCAATTCTGGGCAAGGGGATGGTTGAAAGCGCACTCAAAAAGCGTCGCCACCGCCCGGTCTTTATGGTGGATATCGCCGTGCCACGGGATATTGAGCCCGAGGTAGGCGAGCTTGCCGATGTGTTCCTTTATACGGTCGATGATCTGGAAGAGGTGATCGAAGAGAATCGTCGCTATCGCCAAGTGGCTGCTGACCAGGCCGAGTCTCTGATTGAGCACGGTGTCAGTAGTTGGCAGCATGAAAAACGAATTCGTAACGGTGGTGAGTTGATTCGCGACTACCGTCAGCACGCCGAAACCCTGCGCGATCAATCGCGTGATCAGGCGTTGGAGCGCTTGGCGCGCGGTGAAGACCCAGCCAAAGTGATTGAGCGCCTGGCTCATCAACTGGCTAATCGCTTAATGCACCAGCCCACGCAAGCAATACGCGATGCCGCCTCGCAAGAGCAGCATGACTTGCTGGAGGCCGCGCCACGCTTACTATTGCCTGTTAAACCCGCTTTTGAAAAGCCCGCGCCCACGGCTAACCGCCAGAAGGATAATACGCCCGCATGAAAGATACCTTGCGCCAACGCCTCGATAGCTTTACCGAACGTTTTGAAGAGCTGGCGATGCTGCTGTCTGACCCTGAGGTCATTAATAATCAGCAGCGCTTTCGCGACTATTCACGCGAGTACGCCGAGCTGGATGAGCTGGTAGCGGCTTGGCAGCGCTATCGCAGCGTTGAAAACGATATTGAGGCAGCCCAGCAGCTTAGTCGGGACGATGATCCTGATATGCGTGAGCTTGCCGAGATGGAAGTCAGTGAAGGGCGCGAGCAGCTAGACCTACTGGATACTGAGCTAAAGCGTTTGCTGGTGCCTAAAGACCCCGATGATGGCCGAGGCGTGTTTTTGGAAGTACGTGCCGGTACCGGTGGTGATGAAGCCGCGATTTTTGCAGGTGATCTGTTTCGTATGTATTCACGCTATGCGGAAAAACGTGGCTGGCGCGTCGAAGTAGTGAGTACCAACCATGGCGAGCAGGGCGGCTATAAAGAGATTATTTCCCGCGTTAAGGGGGATAGCGTCTATGCGCGTTTGAAATTTGAGTCGGGTGCTCACCGGGTGCAACGCGTTCCTGCTACTGAATCTCAAGGGCGTATTCATACGTCGGCATGTACTGTGGCGGTGATGCCTGAAGTTGATGATGTTGGCGATATCGATATTAATTCATCGGATTTACGCGTCGATACCTACCGTTCAAGTGGAGCAGGTGGCCAGCACGTTAACACCACCGACTCAGCGATTCGTATTACCCACATACCGACAGGCGTAGTGGTTGAGTGCCAGGAAGAGCGTAGTCAGCATAAAAACCGGGCCAAGGCGATGTCGCTGCTTGCCGCGAAATTGAAGCGTAATGCGGTCGATAGTCAACGACAGGAGCAGGCGGATGCCCGTCGCTCGCTGGTAGGCTCTGGTGATCGTAGCGAACGTATCCGTACCTACAACTTCCCTCAGGGGCGAATTACCGATCATCGTATCAACCTGACGCTTTATAAGCTCAATGAAGTGGTGAGCGGCGAGCAGTTGGATGAGGTCATTGAGCCCTTGATCCACGAGTATCAGGCCGAACAGCTATCGGCGCTTCAGGACACGTAATGACGTTTGATGCGCTTTTACAGGCCGCAGCAGAGCGCTTAAAAGCCGCCGGCTCAGCCTCGCCGCGCTTGGATGCCGACGTCCTGCTTGCCCACGTAATTCAACGGGACCGCACATGGCTATATACCTGGGGCGACCGTGATTGTCCCGGGTGGGAGCATGCGCGCTTTGATGCACTAGTGGCGGCGCGTGCTCAGGGGCAGCCAGTGGCCTACCTGACCGGTGAGCGAGAGTTTTGGGGGTTGCGGTTGGTCACTTCAAAAGAGACGCTAATACCGCGGCCGGATACCGAAACGCTGGTAGAAACAGCGCTCAACCACGTTGCCTCTCCCGTCGGGCGCTTGCTGGATTTAGGTACGGGCACCGGAGCCATTGCACTGGCTTTTGCCAGTGAGCAGCCTGGTTGGCAGGTGGTTGGTGTCGACCTTCGCTCAGAAGCGGTTTCTTTGGCACAGCGAAACGCAGCCGCGTTAGGGATCGATAACGTAGCGTTCATGCAAAGCAATTGGTTTGCTGCCTTTGAGCAGGATGCGACACCCGTAGAGCGGTTTGATCTTATTGTGAGTAATCCGCCGTATATTGCCGCTGACGATCCGCATTTGCACCAAGGGGATGTGCGCTTTGAGCCGCTGAGTGCGCTGGTGGCAGGGGGCGATGGGCTGGCCGATTTGATACATTTAGTGGCCACGGCGCGGCGCTACTTAACAGCCTCAGGATGGCTGTTGCTAGAGCATGGCTATCGTCAGGCAGCCTCAGTGCGCGCAGCGCTGGTGGATGCGGGTTATCAAAACGTTGAAAGTGTTTGCGACCTCGGTGGGCATGAGCGTATTACCCTTGGGCGCTACTAGCTCGTCTGGCTTATCTGTAGTGGATCCTGCTATGAAACCTAAAAATAGAACGCTAGACCGTATCGACCTTAAAATTCTGCGCTGCCTGCAGGAAAATGCACGTATTTCCTATGTTGATTTGGCATCAGAGGTTGGTTTATCCACAACTCCTTGTTTGGAGCGTGTCAAGCGCCTGGAGCGCGCGGGCATTATTCGTGGCTACCAGGCGATTCTTGACCCCCAGGCACTCAAAGCCAATTTACTGGTCTTTGTTGAAATTAGCCTGGAAACTCAATCGCCAGCCGTATTTGATGAATTTCGTCGAGCCGTTGAAAAGCTGCCGCAAATCCAGGAGTGCCATCTGGTCTCTGGTCAGTTTGATTACATCTTGAAATGCCGCATTCCAGAAATGGCCGCCTACCGTCAGCTATTAGGAGACGTGGTGCTTACGCTCCCCGGCGTCAAAGAGTCTAAAAGTTACGTGGTTATGGAAGAGGTGAAAGAAAGCTTTAGCCTGCATGTACCCGACGTTGAGCACTTTGAGGACAAATAAGTCGATGATGGATGATCAGACACTGCTGCGCTACAGCCGTCACATTATGCTGCCTGAAGTGGATATTGAAGGGCAAGAGCGCTTGCGTAGTGCCCATGCTCTGATCATCGGTGCGGGAGGGTTGGGCTCGCCGGCGGCACTTTACCTGGCCGCTGCGGGTGTCGGGCAGATAACGATTGTAGATGCTGATCATGTCGAGTTGTCTAACCTTCAGCGTCAAATTGCTCATCAGCAGGCAAGCATTGGGCAGAACAAGGCGGCTTCTGCCAAGGCCAGTATGCAGGCGCTAAACCCGGATTGCCGTATTACAGCACTTGAAACTCATGCGGAGGGTGAAGCCCTGGAGCAGCTCGTTGCTGCTGCCGATGTGGTGCTGGATTGTACGGATCGTTTTTCCAGCCGCTATGCCATCAATGCTGCCACGCAAAAAGTAGGTGTTCCGTTGGTGTCAGGCGCTGCCATTCGCTTTTCTGGTCAGCTTGCGGTGTTTAGCCCCCGTGACCCAAACTGCCCCTGCTATGCTTGCCTTTACCCACCGGACGATATGGGCGATGAAGCACTTGGCTGCGCAGAAAGTGGTGTGATGGCGCCGTTGGTGGGGTTAATCGGATGTTTTCAAGCTGTTGAGGCGTTCAAATTGCTAAGCGGCGCCGGGCAAACCCACCAAGGGCTTGCAACCTTTGATGGCCTACGAGGCCAGTGGCGCCACTTCAACGTACCGCGTGATCCGGCGTGCACTGTGTGCAGTGTGATACCTAAACAGAGCGATGTTTCGTAGAAGAGGCATTAGTTGGTTCATCTGCAAGCGTTGTCCTGCTCAGAATCCCTTTTTTTGATGAGTTGCTGCGACTAGACTATCTGGTTGGTGGCTGCTGGCCGGTGGGTTAAAGACAAAGAAATCCGGCCTCCAGGGGAGAGAGCCGGATTTTCTTAGAGCCTTCGGTATCGGCAAGCCTTGGCCGAATAATATTACGTAGGGCAGCGGTTATGACGTCACGGTCTTATACGTCAAAGGGATAGGGGAGGCGGGGAGTGGAAAACCACTACCCGCTTTTGGGTGTTGGTGCTTGGCGATTAGTTACGGATCAGGTAATCAAACGCGCCAAGTGAGGCTTTTGCGCCTTCGCCCATGGCAATAATAATCTGCTTGTAAGGCACCGTGGTAACATCACCCGCGGCAAATACGCCGGGTACCGAGGTCATGCCGTGAGAGTCGACGATGATCTCCCCGCGCGGCGTCATTTCGATGGGCGAGTCTTTCAGCCACTCGGTATTTGGCACCAGGCCAATCTGGACAAAGATGCCTTCCAGCGCGATGTTTTTAGTCTCATCGGTGTTGCGGTCTTTGTAGGTCAGGCCATTAACGCGGCTGCCGTCACCGGTTACTTCGGTGGTTTGAGCATTTAAGATAATGTCCACGTTGGGCAGGCTCTTAAGTTTTTTCTGCAGTACCGCATCGGCACGCATTTCACCCATAAATTCGAAAAGGGTGACGTGAGCAACGATGCCCGCCAAGTCAATGGCAGCTTCAACGCCAGAGTTGCCGCCGCCAATAACCGCGACGCGCTTGCCTTTAAATAGCGGGCCGTCGCAGTGCGGGCAGTAAGCAACGCCTTTGTTGCGGTATTGCTGCTCGCCGGGGACATTCATTTCGCGCCAACGGGCGCCGGTCGCCAGAACCAGTGTTTTGCTCTTGAGTTTTGCACCTGACTCAAAGGTCACTTCGTGCAAGCCACCTTCGGCCTCAGCGGCTTTAAAGGCAGTTGCCGTTTGCAAGTTCATTACATCAACGTCGTAATCCTTGACGTGCTCTTCAAGCGCGCTAACAAGCTTGGGACCTTCTGTATGAGTGACCGAAATAAAGTTTTCGATACTCATGGTATCCGATACCTGGCCACCAAAACGCTCAGCCGCAACACCGGTACTAATGCCTTTGCGTGCAGAATAAATGGCAGCCGCAGCACCCGCGGGGCCACCGCCGATCACCAGCGTATCGAATGCGGCTTTGGTGCTTAGCTTTTTGGCTTCGCGGTCGGCGGCGCCCGTGTCCACTTTGGCCAGAATTTGCTCAAGGGTCATGCGGCCCTGATCGAACGGCTTACCGTTTAGATAAATACTGGGCACTGACATAATTTCACGCTCTTCAACTTCGTCCTGGAAGAGCGCCCCATCAATCGCCACATGGCGGACGTTGGGGTTAAAGATCGCCATCAGGTTTAACGCCTGAACCACATCGGGGCAGTTCTGGCAGGACAGCGAGTAGTAGGTCTCAAAGAGCATGTCGCCTTCGAGCGCTTTAATCTGATTAAGCACCTCGTCAGAGGTTTTCGGTGGGTGTCCGCCTACTTGCAGCAGTGCCAGAACCAGCGATGTAAACTCGTGGCCCATGGGGATACCGGCAAATACAACACCCGTCTCTTCACCTGTGCGGTTGATCGCAAAAGAGGGTGTGCGGCTATCCTGACCATCCGTTTTCAGGGTGATCATGTCACTCAGCCCGTTGATATCTTCCAACAAGCCGTGAAGTTCACGTGACTTGTCACCGTCATCAAGGGACGCAACGATCTCGAACGGTTGAGTCACTTTTTCCAAGTAAGCTTTCAACTGATTTTTTAAATTAGCGTCCAACATGACAGTGAATTCCTCGTAATCTGTAAAAGGTGTTCTCAACCCTTAGCCACATTTAGCCCTCGCTAGTGAAAATCACAGCGAAGTCGGTATAAAAGGGAGAACATATAGCGCGATGTAAAGAGAACACCCGGGTGAAAAAAGCCCGGGTGTTAGGCTGCCATCTGGTTAAGCCGTTATCGTAAGCGGCGCTTCAAGAGCGATTAAGATAACGAAGATGGCAGCACTCGCCGTTTAGATTTTGCCAACGAGGTCTAAAGAGGGCGCGAGTGTTTCTTCGCCTTCTTTCCATTTGGCCGGGCATACTTCGTTGGGGTTTTCACGAACATACTGGGCAGCTTTAACTTTGCGCAGTAGCTCTTCGGCATTACGGCCGATGTTGCCCGCGTTGATTTCAACGATCTGAACTTTACCGTCGGGATCGATAACAAACGTGCCGCGTTCTGCAAGGCCTGCTTCTTCAATCAGGACTTCAAAGTTACGCGAGATTTGCAGCGTGGGGTCAGCCAGCATTGGGTACTGAAGCTTGCCGATCGTTTCGGAGCTATCGTGCCATGCTTTATGGGTGAAGTGGGTATCGGTTGAAACGCTGTAAATTTCAACGCCCAGCTTTTTGAAGGCTTCGTAGTTGTCGGCCAGGTCGCCAAGCTCCGTTGGGCAAACAAACGTAAAGTCAGCCGGGTAGAAGAAGAAGATGGACCATTTTCCCTTCAGGTCAGCTTCGGTGACATCAATAAATTCGCCATCTAGATAGGCGGTAGCTTTAAACGGTTTTACTTCAGTGTTGATCAAGGACATCCAGATTATCTCCGTGTCTTGTGAATGAAGGTGAAAATGTTGAGGACTATAGTAGGGGTATTTTCCTGATAGCTAAAATTGAAAAACACCATTTAGCGTATAGTCTTTTACTATTATGCAGCAGCCTATCTACGCTCCGCAGACCTTGAAGTGGGGGCAGGCCCACTATAATGCAAGAATCTTTCACATTGACTTGCGATAGAGACCGCTGCGCCGCAAAATTCGCGTTCAGTAGAAAAGCCCACGCTAACGGCGAGTGGCTGATGGCTGGCGTTAATCTAGATGGTACTGTTTTGAAGAGCTGTTTTTGAATAACCGTTGCTGAATAACTGTTTTTGGATAATGAGGAGCACGAAATGGGGAACATTCACAAACTTTCCGGGGCCGTTGCGGCCGTTTCTTTAGCCGCAGCGGCGACAGTCGCCCATGCCGATGAGGTACGGGTATATAACTGGTCAGATTATATAGCACCGGAAACGCTTGAAAAATTTACCGAGCGTACCGGCATTGATGTTACCTACGATGTTTATGATAGTAATGAGACGCTTGACGCTGCCTTGCTGGCAGGCCGTTCGGGGTATGACGTAGTGGTGCCTTCTACGCACTTTTTTACGCGTCAACGCCAAGCGGGCGTTTATCAAGCGCTTGATAAAGAGCAGTTACCAAACCTGGAAAATCTCAATACCGAGTTGATGGAAAATTTAGACGCGATTGACCCTGATGGCGACTACTCAGTGCCTTACATGTGGGGCACTAACGGTATTGGCTACAATGTTGAGCGCGTGAAAGAGATCCTGGGCGATGATGCGCCGGTCGATAGTTGGGCAATGCTATTTGACCCTGAAATTACCTCCGCGTTAAAAAAGGCGGGTTGCGGTATTTCAATGCTGGATACGGGTGAGGAAATGCTGCCCGCGGCCATGGCTTACTTGGGCCTGAACCCGCTAAGCGAAAACGCGGAAGACTTTGAAGCCGCCGGTGAAGTGATTAGCGCCGTGCGCGATGATATTACCTATTTCCACTCTTCACGCTACGTATCCGACTTGGCCAATGGCGATATTTGTGTGGCAGGCGGATATTCAGGCGATGTATTCCAGGCTGCTGAGCGTGCCGAGGAAGCAGGGCGTGATTTTGACATTGGCTATAGCATTCCTAAAGAAGGCGCCGCCTTGTGGTTTGATGTTATGGCGGTCCCGGCGGACGCGCCCAATGCTGAAAACGCCCATGCCTTTATTAACTTTATCCTGGACCCGGAAATTGCCGCAGAAATTACCGATTACGTCAGCTACGCCAACCCCAATGCGGCGGCCGATGCTTACCTTCCGGAAGAAATTCTGAATGACCCGGCGATCTATCCCGAAGCCGAGGTTATGCAAAACCTGTATGTGGCGCTTGACATGCCACAGCCGGTACAACGTATCCGTACACGTGTGTGGAACCGTGTAAAGTCTGGCCGTTAAGCTAACCTCATCCGACAGTGAGCCAGGCCTTTTGCCTGTCTCGCTGTTCATCTTTTAATGCCCGGTTTTCCGGGTCTTTTGATGGGAGTGGCGAATGGTCACTACGCCCCTGTCGGACGGAAATTCGGCGAGCGAACCCTCGGCAAACGAACCTTCAGTGAACGAAACGGCAGCGTCTCCCTTGGCGGTACAGCGCCCACAAGGCAAGACACCGCGGTTTGCAGAAGACATCGTGCTAGAAGTTAAAGGCTTATGTAAGCGCTTTGACGAGGCCTTGGCGGTAGATAATGTAAATTTACAGGTGAAGCGTGGTGAGATTTTTGCGCTTTTAGGCGGGTCGGGTTCGGGGAAGTCGACGCTGTTGCGTATGCTCGCCGGGTTTGAAACTCCCACGGACGGGCATATTTTGCTGGGCGGTCAAGACATTACTGCGATCCCGCCCTACAAGCGCCCGATTAATATGATGTTTCAATCCTATGCGCTATTTCCACACATGACGGTGGCGCAAAATATTGCCTTTGGGCTAAAGCAGGACAAGCTTGCCAAGGCGGAAGTAGATGCGCGCGTGGCGCAAATGCTGAAACTGGTGCATATGGAACGCTTTGCCAAGCGTAAGCCGCATCAGCTTTCCGGTGGCCAGCGTCAACGGGTGGCGCTGGCGCGCTCCCTCGCCAAACGGCCAAAACTGTTGCTGCTTGATGAGCCCATGGGCGCGCTGGATAAAAAGCTGCGTACTGAAATGCAGTTGGAAGTGGTCGAGATTATTGAGCAGGTAGGCGTGACCTGCATTATGGTGACCCACGATCAGGAAGAGGCCATGACCATGGCGGATCGTGTCGCCATTATGGCCGATGGCTGGATTGAGCAGGTTGGCTCGCCGGTCGATGTATACGAAAGCCCAGCCAGCCGTATGGTGGCGGAATTTGTCGGTACGGTGAACCTGTTTGAAGGCGAGATTGTGGAAGATGCCGCTGACCACTGCCAAATCGTATCGCCTGAGCTTGAGCGCCCCATTTATATCGACCACGGCATTACCACTCAAGCGGTTGATCGGCGGGTGTGGGCCGCGCTGCGTCCGGAAAAAATCTGGCTAACGCGTGAGAAACCCTCGTCTGATTACAACTGGGCAGAGGGTAAAGTTCACGATATCGCCTACCTGGGTGGTTTTTCGCTTTACTACGTACGCACCGCCTCGGGTCAGTTGATTAAGGTCAGCATGGCGAATACCGAACGGCGAGGTGACCGGCCAACCTGGGAAGACAGTGTGTATGTCTACTGGGAAGACCACAGTGCCATCGTGTTGAACCGCTAATGGCCCTTTCTGGCTACTTGGGAGATTGCTTGCGATGATGCCATCTCAACTCACTGCCCTGTTCAAACGCTTACAGTTAGGGCGTCGGGCGGTGATTGCCTTGCCGCTTGTATGGCTACTGCTGTTTTTTTTGCTGCCCTTTGCCCTGGTACTGAAGATCAGTTTGTCGGAAGGGGTTGTGGCGATCCCTCCTTATGGGCCGCTGCTTGAGTATACCAACCAGACCCTGCATATCTTTCTAAACGTGGGCAACTATCTGTTTTTGCTCTCCGATTCGCTGTATGCAGCTGCCTATTGGGGGTCTGTAAAAACGGCGTTTATCTCAACCGTGGCCTGTTTGTTGATCGGCTACCCGATGGCATACGCCATGGCCCGTGCCCCAGCACGCTGGCAGCTTCTGTTGTTGTTGCTGGTAATGTTGCCCTCCTGGACCTCGTTTTTGATTCGCGTGTATGCCTGGATGGGGATTTTAAGTAACAGCGGCCTTATCAATAATCTACTGATAGGGTTGGGTCTGATCGATACGCCTTTACGAATGATGAACACGCAGTTTGCCGTGGTGATAGGTATTGTCTATGCCTATCTTCCCTTTATGGTGTTGCCGCTTTATGCCCATCTAACCCGGCTGGATAATTCACTACTGGAGGCCGCTTCGGACCTTGGGTCACGTAAACTCAATACTTTTATCAAGGTAACGCTGCCCCTTTCGATGGGGGGAATTATTGCGGGGTCAATGTTGGTATTTATCCCGGCCGTGGGCGAGTTTGTTATTCCCGAGCTATTGGGCGGCCCGGATACGCTGATGATTGGTAAGGTACTTTGGGAGGAGTTTTTCCTTAATCGCGATTGGCCCGTTGCCTCGGCGCTGGCAATGGTGATGTTACTGCTGCTGTTAATACCGATTGTTTGGTTTCACCGTTACCAGTCTCGGGGGCTTGAAGAATGAGCGTAGTACGACGGCGGCCGCATTTTTCAACCTTGATGCTGATACTCGGCCTGGTGTTCCTCTATCTGCCGATGGCGGTGTTGGTGGTGTACTCCTTCAACTCTTCCAGGCTCGTTACCGTGTGGGCGGGCTTTTCAACCCAGTGGTACGGGGCGCTGTTCCAGGACCAACAAATTCTCTCGGCAGTATGGACGAGTCTAAAAATCGCGTTTTTTGCCGCGAGCATGGCGGTATGTTTGGGAACGGTCGCGGCGTTTGTAATGACGCGATTTGGACGCTTCCGTGGAAAAACGGCGCTTTCCAGCATGGTAACGGCACCCCTTGTCATGCCCGAGGTCATTACCGGGCTGTCGTTGCTACTGCTATTTGTTCAAATGGCACAGCTGACAGGCTGGCCCGCCGACCGTGGTGTAGGCACTATCTGGATTGCGCATACCACCTTTTGCAGCGCTTACGTTGCCATTGTAGTGGCGGCACGGCTGCGCGAGTTGGATAGCTCGATAGAAGAGGCGGCAATGGATTTAGGTTCACCACCCCTTAAAACATTCTTTTTTATCACGCTACCCATTATTGCCCCTGCGCTGGCGGCGGGCTGGCTGCTTGCCTTCACGCTGTCGTTGGATGACCTGGTCATCGCAAGCTTCGTGTCAGGCCCTGGCGCCAATACGCTGCCCATGGTGGTGTTTTCATCTGTTCGCATGGGCGTATCGCCTAAAATTAATGCGCTGGCGACGCTGATTATTTTGACGGTATCGCTGGTGACGTTTTTGGCGTGGTACCTGATGCGTCGTAGCGAAGCCAAGCGGCAAATAAATTAGCAACAAGGAGGCGTTTGGCTAGAAAACGTCATCGTCTCGGCCGGTTAACACGGCTTCAAGTTCGCCGGTCATGGGCGAGATGATGATTTCAAGCTGAATAGGCGCACAGCATTGATGGCAATCTTCCCACGTGGCGTGGCTGCCTTGAGAGGTGTCGATGACAAACGTCAGAGGCGCATCGCAATAGGGGCAGTTAAAATCGTGGTTTACCAAGGCGTCATCGTGCATAAGCAGCTACCTTTAAAAGTTTGGAGCTTGGCGGCAGTGTAGCAGTCTGCGCGAAGCCGGGCATGGCAGTGATGAATCAGGTAGGATATACGCGGTTTTCCATGGACTGTTTTTCAACGTGCTAAAGAGAGAAACGATGATGTTACGAAACATGGTAGTAGCGGCCACTTTGGCCTTCCCGATGGTCGCCTTGGCGGAAACACCGAATGTTACCCCAGGCGAGTGGGAGTTCGTCAGCGTGACCAGCATCAGTGGCGACATGGATATTCCGGATCAAACGGAAACCGAGCGTCAATGTATTACTCAGGATGACCTTGAAGGCGCCGAGTTTGGGTTTATCGAAGAAGAAGATGGCTGCGAGCTTCTCAATCAGGAAATGAGTGCTGACGGTCTCTCTTACAGCATGGTATGTCGCGCAGAGGGTGGTGAAGCCAATATTGATGGCGATATGAGCTTTATGGGCGAGCAAATCAGCGGCAGCGTTGATATTCTCACTCAGTCGCCAATGGGCGAGCTGACCATGAATACCGCTATTGAAGGTCAGCGTGTAGGTGAGTGTGAATAATCACTTGCGTTGATGCCTGAAAAGGGCGCCTCTTTTGAAGAGGCGCCCTTTTTTTGACCGATAGCCTTTCTTTACCTCTAGAAAGAAAAGCCGCAACACGTCGCTAACCGGCTGAGTCGGAAATTTCCTCTTCCAGACGCCGTTTAACCGCACCGGGGGAGCCGGTATGACGTGCCAGAAGGTCGTACGCAACGGGTACTACAAATAGCGTGAACAGTGTCGCCGCACCAACGCCTGCCATTATCACCGTGCCAATCACCAGGCGGGATTCAGCGCCTGGCCCGCTTGAAATAATCAGTGGTATGGCACCGGCCATAGTGGTGATTGCGGTCATCAAAATAGGTCGTAGCCGGGTGACGGAGGCTTGAATGAGCGCTGTACGAAAGGCTTTGCCCTCATCACGTAGCTGGTTGGCAAACTCGACGATCAAAATACCATTTTTAGCAGCCAGACCAATCAATAGTACCAGGCCAACCTGACTATAAATGTTAAGCGACTGCCCACTTAGCAAAAGCGCCAATAGGGCGCCGCTCATCGCGAGCGGTACGGTCAACATAATGACCAAGGGATGGATAAGGCTTTCAAACTGTGCGGCTAGCACTAGAAATACCACGATGGCGCCTAATATCAGCAGGAAGGTGGTCGCGCCACTTGCCTGCTGAAAATCACGTGAAGGGCCTGCCACGTTGGTTTGTGCTTCTTCGGGCAACAGCGTGTCGGCGGTAGCTTGTAGATATGTAAGCGCCTCCCCAAGCGGGTAGCCGTCAGCCAGGTTGGCCTCAATGGTAATGGCTCGAATACGGTCAAAGCGGTTTAACGTGCTGGCGCCAGCAACGTCGGTAAGCGTCACGAGGCTTGCGAGAGGGATTAGTTCACCAGAGCGTGCCGAGCGTACCTGTATATTATCCAAGGCGCGGGGGCTGTTCTGCCGATCGCGATCACCTTCGATAATCACGTCGTACTCTTCGCCGTCATCCACGTAGCGGGTAACGTTGCGACCGCCTAACAGCACTTCAAGCGTACGGCCTATTTCGGTAATCGTTACGCCCAACGCTGCTGCTCGCTCATAGTTAATCTCGACACTGAGCTGTGGCTGGGTCTCGTTATAGTTGCTTTCAAGCGCCGTAATGCGTGGGTTATCTTCCCGGACGTAGTCCATCAGCAGGGTGCGCCAGCGAGCGAGTTCTGCGTAATTACCGCCGCCAATCACAAACTGCACAGGCTTTTGTGTGCGTTGACCAAAGCCCTGACGCATAACGGGGAATGCCTGAACGCCGGGCAGCGGCCTTAGCAGCGCTCGCACGTCATCCATTACTTCCCATGCGCTGCGGCGGCTGCCCCAATCGGCCATATTGATGATGACAAAACCGCCGTTAAAATTCTCGATATTGCCAAAGCCGCGTGGCGCACGCACGACCACACGTTCAAGCTCACCCGTTTCTATCAGGGGAGCCAGTCGTGCTTCGATTTCATCCATGTAGTCCATCATGTAATCGAAGGTGGCGCCTTCAGGGCCATTCACCAATACGATAAAGTTGCCACGATCCTCTTGTGGGGTGTACTCATTGGGTAGCTCGGTGGTTAGCCATGCCGTCATGGCGATCAACAGCGCAAATACCCCGACAACTATCCAACTGCGTGCAAGCAGCCACTCAAGGATACGCTGGTAACGTCGCTGAGTAACACCCAGTAGCCACTGGACACCTTTACCCACGGCGCTGTCGTGCATGCCGGGTTTAAGAATCTTGGACGCCATCATGGGGGTTAGGGTAAGCGCCAGGAGTGTCGAGAAAACAACGGCTGCCGCCATCGTGAGGGCAAACTCGGAAAAGAGCCGACCAATGTCGCCCTGCAGCATGCTTAACGGAACAAATACCGCGACCAACACCAGCGTGGTGGCAATAACCGCAAACGCAATCTGGCGTGTTCCTCTAAAAGCGGCTACCAGCGGCGTTTCACCATAGTCGTGCATGCGGCGATTGATATTTTCCAGTACCACAATGGCATCATCAACAATCAAACCAATCGCCAACACCAGCGCCAGCAGAGTGAGCAAGTTGATTGAAAAGTTCATCACGGCAAGCGCGGTAAAAGCCCCAATGACCGCAATAGGAACGGTAACGGCAGGCACCAGCGTGGTCCGCAGGTTACCGAGGAATAAAAAGATCACCACGACGACCAGGCCCATGGCAATAAACAGGGTCATCACGACTTGTTTAATGGCACCGGAAACAAAGACCGAGGCATCATGGGTTAGGCCAAGCGTCATGCCCTCGGGGAGCGTCTCTTGAAGGCGCTCCAACTCATGCCGCACTGCACTTGAAAGCTCAATGACATTAGCGGTCGACTGCATAACGATGCCAAGCCCGACCATGGGAATGCCATTGGCGCGAAATACGGAGCGATCTTCTACCGAGCCGACCTCAACCCGGGCAACGTCGTCCAGTCGTACTAGATAGCCATTATCATGTTGATTTAGAGCCAGGCGTTTAAAGTCATCGGCGGTTGCAAAGCTGCGCGGGAGGCGAACGATAAACTGGCGGTCTTGTGATTCGATGGAGCCTGCCGGTAGCTCAACGTTTTCGGCGCGCAGGGTATCTTCAATATCGCCGACGGTCAGGCCGCGAGCGGCAAGCGCATTGCGGTCCAGCCATACGCGCATGGCGTAATCCCGGCCACCGCCGATACGAACGCGGGCAACGCCCGGTTGCACAGACAGGCTGTCAACCAGAAAGCGGTTGGCGTAATCCGTAAGCTCGGTAATTGAGTAGTCGGCGCCCGAGAGGCTTAGCCATACCACGATCTCTTCGCTGCTATCGGCCTTGGTGACTTCCGGAGCATCGGCATCGTCGGGCAGGTTACGCAAGGCGCCCGAAATTCGATCACGAATATCATTTGCCGCCGCGTTGATATCCATTTCAATACCAAACTCAATTTCGATGCGCGACCGGCCATCCTCACTTTGCGAGGTAATTAACTCAATGCCCTCGACGCCTGCAATTCGGTCTTCCAGCACTTGAGTAATGCGCGTTTCGACGACATCGGCGGACGCACCCGGGTAGCGGGTATCAATACTGACGATGGGAGGATCCACGGTGGGATACTCTTGCAGAGGAAGCCGATTAAGCGCCAGTAAGCCAAAGGCAATGATCAGCGCGGCGATGACCATGGCAAGCACGGGTCGCTGTACGGAAATGTCCGATAGACGCATTAGCGATCGGCCTCCAATAAGGCGCGAATACTCGTTTCATCGTCCACGATGCCCAGTAAACGCACTTCCAGCCCGTCTCTTGCCAGTTGCAAGCCGTGAACCACCACCAGGTCGCCTGCTTCAACGCCTTCAAGAATTTCTACCTGCCCGTAGCGCCGCTCACCTATCACTACGCTGTGCCTTTCAAGGCGCGGGGTAGGGCCACTTTGGTCAATCACCATGACATAGTGTTGGTCGCCACTGGGTTCGAGTGCCGCTTCGGGCAGCACGATGGCATCGCGTACGCGCTGTTGAACGACCACTTCCATCAACATACCCGGCCGAAGGCGCATATCGGGGTTTTCAAGCACGGCTCGCACGTTAACGCTTCGCGAGATAGGATCAATACGTGTACCGATACTGGCAATATCGCCACTAAATATATCGTCGGGGTAGGCGGCTGTCGTAGCACTGAGCGGCAGCCCGATTGAAAGGCGGCTTAGAAAGCGTTCAGGAACGCTAAAATCAAGTTTCATCACATCCAGCTTATCGAGCGTTACCAATTCCATGCCGGGCGTTACCAGTGTGCCGGTACTAATGGTACGCAACCCCACGCGGCCGCTGAAAGGAGCTTTGATTTGGTAGTTGGTAAGCCGTGCTTCGATAACCTGCGTGTTGGCCTGCGCTTGGCGAAGCTGTGCTTGAAAGTCTTCCAGGTCCGCCCGAGCGGCCAGGTTGCGCTCCTGTAGCTGGGTGGTACGTCCAAGCGTGTTACGTCGTTCGTCACTGATGGCCTGAGCTGAGCGCAGCTGGGCTTGCTCTTCGGCATCGTCAAGGTGAATCAGTACTTGCCCCTGTTCAACCTGGTCACCATCCTCAAAATTGATCTCGGCCACAATATCGGTGACCGTTGCAGAAAGCGTAACGCTCTCATCGGCACGCAGGGTGCCCAAGGCTTCCAGTGGGTCAGACCACGTCATTATTTCTGCGCGGCTGCCAATCACAGAAGGTGCGGGCTGTGCTGCGGTTTGCCCTTGGGCGGGGCTTGAGAGTAAAACGGTGAGCAAAACAAGCAAATACGGTCGGGCATACGCGGACATAGGCTTCTCGGTATCAGGCGTGGAGGTAATCCTGGTTAGCACTCTTATATGATGTCATGAAACGCGAAGAAACATTTTCTCCTTGCCTTGAACTGTTAAAATGCGGGTCTTCTCCCCCAAGAGCAATTCTCTATGGTTTATGATGTCGTGGTTATCGGCGCCGGTGCCGCAGGCCTAATGTGCGCTGCACAGGCTGGTTATGCAGGCCGACGCGTGCTGGTACTCGACCACGCCAACAAGGCAGGTAAAAAGATACTGATGTCAGGCGGTGGCCGCTGCAACTTTACCAACCTTGGCACCACACCTCAGCATTTTTACTCTGAAAATCCGCATTTTTGTATTTCCGCGCTTAAGCGCTATCGGCCGGAACACTTTGTAGAACTGGTTGACCGGCATGGCGTCGAGTACGTGGAAAAAGCCCCTGGGCAGCTATTCTGTGCAACGTCGGCTAAAGAAATTGTGCGAGTGCTATGGACAGAGTGCGAATGGGCGGGCGTGGAAATAACGCTAAATACCCAGATCAAGACAGTTACCAGGCAAGGCGACGCCATGCGGCTGATGACATCGATGGGGAGCATTGATGCTGGGATTGTAGTGGTGGCGAGCGGCGGCTTATCGATTCCCACGATGGGCGCCACCGGGTTTGGTTATGAGCTTGCACGCCAGTTTGGCCTGGACGTGTTACCTACTCGGCCTGGGCTAGTGCCTTTTGCCCTGAGTGATTTCTGGAAGGAGCGCAGTGCTGCACTTTCCGGACTCAGCTTGCCTGTCGCGGTGAGCTGTGCAGGGCGGCGGTTTGTTGAGCCGATGCTGTTCACGCACCGGGGCTTGTCGGGCCCCTCTATGCTACAGATATCCAGCGTATGGCAACCCGGCTCATCCATAGAAATTGATACATTGCCGGGCGAGGATGCCGCCGCGTCACTGCGTGAGGCGCGTCAAACAACACCCAAACGTCAGCTATCCACCTGGTTGGGAGAGCGCTTTCCCAAACGCTTTGCCCAAGCGCTTTTAGAGTGGTACCCAGACGCGAATCAAGCAGCGCCGCTTGCTCAATACAGTAACGATGAAGTAGATCAATGGGCCTATCGGCTTAACCAATGGCAGCTTAAACCAGCGGGCACTGAAGGGTGGCGTACGGCAGAGGTAACCATGGGCGGGGTCAATACAGATGCTATTTCATCGAAAACATTTGAGGTAAAAGATATACCTCAACTGCGCTTTATAGGAGAAGTGCTGGATGTAACCGGTGAGCTTGGGGGGTATAACTTTCAGTGGGCGTGGGCGAGTGGGGTTGCTTGTGGGCAAGCTTGCTAGGCCGCGTGATGCGGCCCGACATTAGGTAATAATGTTAGAAAGCAGCTTCAGTTTGCGAAATAGCATATAGCCTGCAAGCGCTTTTCTACCGGCTGCCATTACTCCGCCCGGTCTGCGTACAAATTTGTAGGCGAGCAGACCGCCAGCGGCATAAAGCGGTAACTTGATGCTGCGCCACTTTTGATCAAGTGGGGAGGCCGAACGCTGTAGATAATCGCTGCATACCAGAATATCAATGCGCTGCTGCTCAAGCTGTGCAAGTAATGCTGCTTTGCGCTCAGCACGGCTTATACGCTCAGAGCGGTTGGGCGGCTTAACGCTCTTGTTGGTTTGCTTCATCGCCTTTCACCTCAAGCAGAGCACGATCGGCTGATAACTGTTTAAGCGTTTCTTTTAAAAACGTATGCCGTTTGGCCTGACGAATAGCAATAGTCGCCAACAATAAACTGGCTGCTATCAGAACACCCGCGCTAACACCAATCGCCAGCAACCTGTAAGAGTCCCAAAAAACCACCACGACTAGCGCGGTGAGCGTTATTACACCTAGCAATAAGAGTAATAAGCTGGCACCGACCAAAAGAAACAGTGTAACTAAACGAGCGCGCTCTTCTTCTAGCTCTAAAACCGCCAAACGCAGGCGGGTTTCACTGTTAGCAACCAGTGACCTTACCAAGCGCTTGGCGGCAGAAAATACGCGTTGGGTTGGCCCCAAAGACATTAGCGGCGTCCGAGCAGCATACCTACCAATAGGCCGACGGCTGCGCCGATACCGATGCTGGACCACGGGTTTTCGCGTACATAACGATCACAGCAGTCAACTTGATTTGAAAGCGTTTCACGGGTTTCATCATAAATTCGCTCGCCGCGAGCTTCCAGGCGTTCACGAGCATTTTTAAGACGGCTTTCAGCACGAGCGCGAAGGTCGTGCATTTCGCTGCTGGCATCCTTGGACGTTGCGTTAACCAGTTCTTCTATGGTGTCGCTTAAGTGGCGCAGATCTTCTTTCCACTGGTCAGCACGGTGCTCAGTATCGAATTGACGCTTAGCCATTTTGTCTTCCTTTGACGAATGAATGAAATAATTAATCTATATCAGCATAGCAGCCGACACATGATAGACAAGGCCATTTTTTAGCGGTTCAAACCCGTCGCACTAAACAAGGGATTTAAACTAAAACCAATGCTTAGACGGTTAACACGATCATCGTAGTCAATCATGCTTTCACCATAGCCATAGTAATACTGGATGTGCCCGCGCAGGTTGCCAAACGTAGGCCAGCTGTAGTCAATTTGAGTGCCGTAGTTACCTGCGCCCGGGTTGCCTCGAAATAACGCGCTGATTTCATGATTGTTATTGAGCCGCTTGGCAATATGGATATCGCCATAGCCCATATAACGTTCAATATCAGGATTATCATCATTACTGGCAGACTCAGGAACGCGCCAAAAAGGAGCGAACGTCACTGCCCAGTCGCCACGTTGGAATGTGCTTTCCAGGTAGACGCGGTTCCAACTGCGCGAGAGAGGGTCTGAGCGGCCATTCGATTGGTGATTAAATGCAACGCGATTGCGTGTATTTACCCAGCCAAGCGCATCCCAGGCGTTATCGAAGTCGATAAACAGCTCGGGTTCGTAATTGGTTTCTCTAAACGGGGAGGAGGCATCGGTATTGTAAGCCTGCCACCAGCTGCGCTGGGTATAGCCAAAATAGAGATCCCCTGCATCGCCGAAAACATTTTCTACCAGGTTGGCTTTAACGCTTAATTGGAACTTGATTTCGTAGCGATCCGCGTCTGAATCAGTGGTGATTTCCCGAAAATTCTCAGCATTCGGTTTTGCGTTATAGCTGACAGGGAACAAATAGTTAAGGCGGTGTGTGGTGATAGAAAAGGGATTGCGTGTTGATTCTTGCTCAAGCAGCCGGCGTTCGATGATATCTTCACGAGCGGCGACTTCGGGTGGTTGCTTTACCGTCACTTTTGCAGGCGTGTCGCCAAGTGCTGTCTGGTTATTTAGTTGTTGTTGAAGCTGGTAGAGTTCACTATTGAGCTCACGAATACGCGCTTCAATTTCTTCCTGGGAGTCGGCTAAGGCAGGGCTACTGTACGTTACTGTGCTTAGCAAGGCTATTACGCTTGCATACAGCAGTTTTCGGGTGACCATTTTTCGGGTGACCATTGAAGCGACTCGCAAATAATAAAGGGGAAGGATCAATTATCAGAGTCGTTTCTATACATGCCAAGAGAGTAAGTCAACCTCTTCGTTGCGCAGGTCAATGGAACCCCTGACAATGGCTGGTATTTAATTTTTACCACTATCATTTTTTTCTGAGGGTATATCAACCGTGGTTAGATGTATCTGTAATTATACCTTGAAGGTGCTATTGGCGCTTTATTTGATGACGGTGTGCGTTAGCGTTCAGGGCGCCTTTGACGTTGATCAAGTACCCTCACAAGAGACAATAGCGGCGCGCTTGGCAGCGCTCGATTCAGTAGATGGTGAGCTAACCGCGCAGCAGGTTAGCGAGCAGACCAATTTAAGGGCCGCGCTGGAAATTTACCAACGTTTGGATGCTAATGATGAACGTTTAAAGGTACTTAACCAGCGGGTTGATGAGGCGCCTGAACAGTTGTACCAGTTAGAGCTTGCGTTGGGTGAGGTGGAGGAGAGTTTTCAGCAGTTAACTGCCCAAACATTCGCCGATATGTCGTTGGACGATTTAACGTCACAGCAGGCAGATGCTGTCCTTGAACTGCAGCAGCTGCAAGGGGAATTGACCGATGTGAACTCGCAGTTACTGGCCTCGATTACGTTACCCGAGCGAGCCCAGCAGGCAATCTCCAATGCCCTGCAACGTGCTGAAACGCTACGCCGTGAGTACGACGATCGCGAAGCGCTATTAACGGATAGCCAGCTCTCACTCTCAAAGGATGCGCAGCTCATACAGCTTGGCTTGGCACGTCTCTTGGCGGAACGAGAAGCCGCTTATAACCAACGAGAGTTAAGTGTTAACAGTCGACTGCGTGAACTCGCGCAACAACGGCGCGACCTCTTTTCGTTGCAAATTGATTACCAGGAAAAGCGCTTGGGTTTACTTGAGGGTGCCATTGATCTTCAGCGTACCCTTGAGTCTGAGCAAGTGGCGGCCGAAGCCATCGTGGATAATTCGCTTTTGGCTGAGGGCAACCCTGTCATACGTGATGCCCAGCAAGTTAATCAACGCATAAGCCAGGAGCTGCTGCAGGCAACTGACCGCAGCAACACTATCTTGCGTGAAAATTTTGAGGCGCAGCGTGATCTGGACTATGTACTCCAATTGCAGCGTAGCCTCAATGAACAGATCGATGCCATGCGTGGGAGTCATTTGTTATCACTTATTTTAAATAAGCAGCGCCAATCATTGCCTACGCCAGTTCCGCATCGACATTTGCAGGATGAAATTGCGGATCTTCGATTGAGACAGTTTGATTTAACCCGTCAGAGTGACCAGTTGCGCCACGGCAGACGGTTAGCCATTCAGCGCGTGGAAGAGGCAGGCCTTGAGGCAACCCCAAGTGTGATCGACGCATTGAACCAGATTTATAGAGAGCGCCGTGAGCTGGTAGAGCAGTTGGAGCAATCCTACAGCAGCCTTTTAAGTTCTGCGATTGAGCTACAGCTGAATCAGAAGCAGCTGCTCACCACGACACGTGAGCTACGTACCACCATTTATGAGCAGTTATTTTGGGTCGCTAACAGTCAGCCTGTGGATATTAACTGGCTGCGCCAGTTGCCCAACAACATTCGCCTGGAGTGGCGAGAAGGCGAGTGGCGAGTCATTTTTTCAAACCACTGGCAGGCGCTTTCCTGGAAAATAGTGTTTGGGCTGCCATGGATGCTGCTTGGTCTGTTGCTCATCGGGTTGCGCGCGCGGATAAAAGAGCGCTTGGCGACTATCCATTCTCAGATTGGTCGTTTAAAAAGCGATACTCAGTTACACACACCAAAAGCAGTGCTGTTAAACGCGCTATTGGCTATTCCGGGGCCGTTGATGCTAGCCGGTGTTGGAGTCGGGCTTCGCGAAACAGACGATGTATTAACCCACAGTATTGCGCCTGCGTTAATGCAACTCGCGTTAAGCTGGGGGGTGGTCGCGTGGGGGCGGCGTTTGCTCGCACCTGACGGCGTTGCCGAACGGCACTTTACCTGGCCTGCTCGTTATAACGCCCAGATTCGTAAGCTATTACGTTGGCTGGGGTTTGCGCTGGTGCCGGTGATAGCGATTGCGACAATATCGGGGCAGGTGCAAGCACCTCTAGCCTTGCGTCCTATTGCACTGGGCCTGATGGTCGCGGGGCTGTTAGCCATGAGCTGGTGGCTAACGAAGCTGATTTTGGCACATGTTCCTTTTTTTGGGCTTCGCTTATTCCGTTTGGTGTTGGGACTTGCCATGGCCGCCATCCCGCTCGTATTGGTGGGCTTGATCGTGTGGGGGTATGAATATACCGCACTGCGTTTGGTGGGACGGTTTGCGATCACGCTTTATTTATTGGGGCTGTGGGTGGTTGTTGAGGCGACGGTAGTGCGTAGTTTGGCTGTTGCCGCCAGACGCTTGGCTTACCGACGAGCACTTGCCCGACGTGCTCAAGCGCAGGAGGAAGCTGAAGGGGGGCTGGAGGTGGTGGAAGAGCCGCCGCTGGATATGGAGAAAATCAATACTCAGTCGCTACGCCTCTCCAAGCTGATTTTATTAATCGGCTTCAGCTTACTTTTATATCTTGTCTGGTCGGATCTTTTATCCGTGGTGGGATATCTGGATCACGTTTCCCTGTGGGATTCTGGCGATGAGGATTTGATTGGCAGTGAACTGTCTGTCACGGATGTTATTACCGCGCTGCTGGTGGTCGCGGTCACCTTTATTATGGCGCGCAATCTGCCTGGCCTTTTAGAGGTAATGGTCTTGTCTCGCTTGGCACTAAAGCAGGGCAGTGCCTATGCCATCAGTTCGCTGCTCTCGTATGCGATTGTGGGTACGGGCATGCTGATTGCGTTGGCCACTCTGGGCGTTTCCTGGGACAAGTTACAGTGGCTGGTGGCGGCGCTCAGTGTGGGGCTGGGCTTTGGGTTACAGGAAATCTTTGCCAACTTCATTTCAGGTTTGATTATCCTGTTCGAGCGGCCTATCCGCATTGGGGATACGATTACGCTGGGTAACTTGCACGGGACCGTGAACCGCATAAGGATACGAGCGACAACCGTTACTGACTTCGATCGCAAAGAAATTATTATTCCCAATAAAACCTTTGTGACGGATCAGCTTATTAACTGGTCTCTTTCAGATAACGTGACCAGGGTCGTGCTGACGTATGGCGTTGCGCATAACTCGGACCTGGCCAAAGTGCATCAGCTTTTACGCCAGGCGGCAGATGAAAACGAGCGGGTGTTGATTGACCCGGAGCCTCAGGTGTTCTGTTTGAGCTATGGCAACCATAGCTTCAATTTTGAGCTGCGCATTTTTGTTGATGACATCAAGGAGCGCTTGCCTGCGACGGATGAAATCAATTGTCGGGTAAATGAGCTGTTTCAAAAAGCAGGTGTTCGTGTGGCGTTTGAGCAGATGGATGTATGGCTGCACCGTGACCGGGGGGAGTCGGTCAAAGTGCAGTCAATTAATAAGTTACCGCCGTCTACGCACAGTTAGACGTATGTCAGGGGGCAGGCTTAAGGGCATGAAGAAGAAACTCCCGATTACCGTCTCCTCCGGTAATCGGGCTCTCCTGCCAGTGCTGCACCGCTAACCCACAAGTGTCACAGGCCTTGCGAATCTTTTCTTCCACCGTGTGGTAGTCAGCCGTGCGTCGAACGATGCCCCGCTTATCCAGCGCTCCAGGGGTGAGTTCAAACTGAGGTTTAACCAACGAAATTAGCTCTCCTCCTGTTGGCAGCAGTGCGGCGATCTCCGGCAAAATCAGCGTCTGAGAAATAAAGGAGACGTCCATCACTGCAGTATCAATAGGAGTCGCGGTAATCGCTTCTTGCAGTGCTACGGATGAACTCATGTGCCTGGCGTTAAGGCCTTCGAGGCACGTAACACGCGGGTGGGTACGTAGCGATTCCGCGAGCTGGCTATGGCCAACTTCTACGCCAATCACGTGGCGTGCGCCAAAGTGCAACGCGCAATCGGTAAAGCCCCCCGTGGACTGTCCTACATCCAAAATGACATGGTCATCCAAGCGCTTATTTAAAACCGTTAATACGCTTTCAAGTTTTAAACCGGCGCGAGAGACATAACGCTCCTCAGGGTCGTCGTCGACCAATAGCGGTGTATCCTCAGGCCACTTTTCAGAGGGTTTGGTAAGCACGCGCGAAGGCGCCTCTAAACGCACACGCCCATGGCGAATAAGCCGCTGGGCACGTGTACGCGAACTGGCTAACCCTTGGCTGACCAGTAGTTGATCGAGTCTTAACATTGATGACATGGTTAATTAAACGCGTGGCTATAACGGGTTAAGTGGCGAGTGAGACCCTTCAAGGGCCTGTAACTCGGTATCTGGCAAGCGAGAGGCTCCCCAACTGCGATATAAAGACTGTTTGACGCTATCAAGCTCGTCATCCGTTACCTGCGGTGCTCACAATAGCGCCATTATGAGGCGTCACAATGACTCCTTGTCCCGGTGATCACGGGGATTATACATAGAAGTCGAGGTCTTCCTGTCGTTTTAGAAGGTCACGCAGGGTATGGGCATCATCGCCTTTAAAATAAATCAGCCCCAGTGGGTGCCAAAGGCGGTGCGGATAACGGGTGCCCCAGGCGGCCTGCTTTATCGTGGGTCTCTTCTTTTGCATGACCGTTACTCCTGTAGGGTGAGAGTATTCCCGTTCGCTCTCTTCACCCTACACGACGCCCGCTATATCGGCTAATGAGTAGATCGTAGAGTGGGCAGTTAGCGTTTATTAACGCATTGAGTCAGGTCAGCTAAGGCTCTGCTGATAGGGTTATGGTACGCTAGGCCGGAAAATTTTATGTTCATAGGGCAAGAGGGATAGGCCAAAATGGCGGCCAAGCCGATTTATCGAGTAGTGGTTCACCAACAGGGTGAAATTTGGGATTTATACGTTCGAGAAATATTTCAAAGCGAACTCTGGGGCTTTATTGAAGTCGAGGAGTTTGTCTTTGACGACGCGTCACGGGTAGTTGTTGATCCTGCAACTGAAAAATTGCAGCGAACCTTCGAGGGTGTCAAACGTAGCTACCTGCCTCTTAATGCGATTGTGCGTATTGATGAGGTGGAGCGTGAAGGCCCTTTGAAGGCAGTAAAAAGCGATGCCCGCGTTGCTGAGTTTCCTCGTCCCTTCCCCCTACCACCACGTAGCGAAGGATAAGCGCTCAAGACAGGCGCGACGCTGTAAGCGCTGGTGGCCTCGTCCGCTATGCAGCGTTTTTTTTAATCAGGACATGACGTTATGCAAGCAGATAAATTTCGTTTCTCTTATATCGCGGCCGGTGTTTTATTAAGTGTGGCCAGCGCACAAGCAATGGCACAAACCGACGGTCAAGCGTGGGTGAGCGATGAGTTGAGCACTTACGTGCGCAGCGGGCCTACGGATGGATACCGCATTATTGGCACGTTAAATGCCGGTGAGCAGGTAGAGGTACTGGAAGAGAGCGGTGATTACACCCGGGTGCGTGGCCAAAGCGGCGACACCGTGTGGGTATTGACGAACGAAATCCAGGAAACGCCTAGTGCTCGCGAGCAGTTGCCGGTGCTCCAGGCCCGGGTCGATGAGCTCACCGCAGAGCTTGATGGTATTAACGATACCTGGGAGCAGCGCACCTCCTCGATGACAGAGACGCTTGAACTGCGCGAGCAGCGCATTGCTGACCTTGAAACGCGCAATAACGAGCTTGATAACGAGGCCGAGCAGTCGCGCCAGCAGGTACGCGCGCTTCAGGCTCGGTTGGATACCCAGGAAGAAGACCTGTTAATGCGCTACTTCATGTATGGCGGCGGTGTGGCGGGTGCCGGGCTGTTAGTGGGGCTTATCGTTCCGCACTTGCCGCGTCGGCGTAAAAAGCGTGATCGCTGGTTCTAGGTTCCGGGTTTTAAGCTCCAGGTTTTAAGTTCCAGGTTTTAAGTTCCAGGTTCTCAGCATCAGGACCCGTTTTTTAGGTTCTGGATTCAAGGGTAAAAGGGCGTCTAATGAGCACTTCCTGGCGGCAGCGCTGGCAAGAAGGTCGGATTGGTTTTCATCTGTCTCAGCCGCATCCAGCGCTGCTTGAGTACTGGCCCACATTGGGCGTTGAGCAGGGTACTAAAGTGCTGGTGCCCTTGTGTGGTAAAAGCCTGGACATGCGTTGGCTGGCTGATGCGGGGCATCCGGTGCTAGGCATTGAGTTGGCGCCTGAGGCAATAGCGCAATTCCTGGCCCAACGCCAGACGCCTGTATCGCGCTATACCCAAGCAGGGTTTGAAATATCACGTCAAGGTAGTGTGGAACTCTGGTGTGGGGATTTTTTTCATTTGCACATACGCCAAGCTGCCGAAGTAGGCGCGTTTTATGATCGTGCAGCACTGATTGCGTTACCGCCTGCCACGCGCGAGCGCTATGCCTTCCACTTGGCCCAGCTGGTTCCGCCCGGAGCCGCTGGGCTGTTGGTGAGCATAACGCACGAGGATGAGGGTGCGGGCCCACCGTATAGCGTGCCTGACCAGGAAGTGACTCAACTGTTCACACCCAATTTTCGCGTCACGCTGCTTGAGCAAGGAAGCCCCGATGAACGGGGCCGAACGGAGTCTGTCTGGTCATTAGAGCGGCGCGGACCACACAAATAGCGCGTACCAGCGCGCTCAATGTATATCAGCGGGCGAGTAGCTGACCAAGCTCTGGGTCGTTGAAGGCCCGGTTAAGGCCGTCGCTGAGCAGGTCATTCAGCATACGTGTATTAGCATCTTCACCCGGCCTAACGGCATAGCCTTGTGTGCGGCGCGAGGTGTAGGTGCCGGTATACGTGGTGCCTTTATTCTGGGCGATGGCCCGGAAAACGCCCTCAATACGCGCCTCGTCTACCAAAGGCTGACCGCTGTCGCCATGCCCATACTGTAGGCTAACAAGCTCCAGGGTAAGGGTAGGTCGGCCTTGGGCCTGCTCGGTGGTGGGGTTAAAGCCCATATCGTGAACCGCGCGCTCGGCTTCTGCTTGCAGTTGGGGAATCAGTTCATGGCTGCTAACGGTAATCTGAGCCGTTGACATGCTGCCGCCAGCCCTTGTACCAATAACCTCGCTTTCTCGAGCATCAACGGCGACGACCGTGACGTGTTGGCCTGACCCGGCTTTCGGCACGTTCGTACTACGCTCCGGGCTAAGCTGAAGGTATTGAGGACCTGAGCAGCCTGCTAACCAGAGGCCTGCCAGCAGCACTCCTGAAAGACGTAAAAAATGGCGCCGAAGCATATTTTATTCCCCGCAGTAACGGTTTGTTCCAATAACTGGTTCTAATAACCTGTTTCAGATAGTTTGTTTCAAAGCGCTTGTTTCAAAGAGCTCTCTGAATAACTATGCCGCTGTTATGCGCAAAACGCCAGCAGGATCAAGGGTGGGCGCTGTTGGCTAGTTAAGCGGCTCGTGCCTGTTTTGCTGAGTCCGTTACCCCGTCTTTAAACCGGTGCCACTGGCGCGGGTGGGCATAAAGGCGTTGCCCGCGCTTCATCGCTAAACGTTCAAAATCCGCATAGCGTACGGTCGCAAGCCATGGCTTCTCTAGCCAGTCGGCTTCCAGCTCAACACGCACTTCGGCACCTACGGGGGAGATCGCCGTTATCACTACCGGTAGATGGCAGGTGTCGCTGGGCTGTTCTGCCAGGCGTACCTCGTGAGGGCGCAAAAGCAGTTCTTCGCTACCTTCGGGTAGGTCAACGTGCAAATAGGCATCGCCGCAGGTCAAAATGCCGTTACGAACGCTGCCTTCCAAGTGGTTGACGTCACCCAGAAACTCGAAGACAAAGCGATTTTTTGGCGAATGATAGAGTGTGTCCGGAGCATCAATTTGCTCAATGCGCCCATTGCTCATCACCACGACCCGGTCGGAAAGCTCCAGCGCTTCTTCCTGGTCATGGGTAACAAAAACGCTGGTAAAGTTCAGCTCGCTATGTAGGCGACGAAGCCAGCGGCGTAAGTCCTGGCGTACCTTGGCATCCAGCGCGCCAAACGGCTCATCAAGTAGCAGTACGTCGGGTTTTACCGCTAACGCACGGGCGAGAGAAACACGCTGCTGCTGGCCGCCTGAAAGCTGGGCGGGGTAACGCTTGGCCAGGTGTTCAAGCTGAACCATTTCAAGCAGGCGAAACACGCGCGCGCGAATTTCAGCGCTGGAAGGGCGCTCTTTTTTGGCCATCACCGTCAAGCCAAACGCGACGTTATCGTAAACGCTCATATGACGAAACAGCGCATAGTGCTGAAATACGAAGCCGATACGCCGGTCGCGCACATGTACATTTGTGACATCGCGTTCGCCGAACATGATTCTGGCCGACTGGGTAGCGCGGTCAGCACTTTCAAGGCCGGCAATAATCCGCAAAAGCGTGGTCTTGCCCGACCCCGAGGGCCCCAGAAGGCCGACTAATTCGCCCTCATGGATATCCAGATTGACAGGCTCAAGGGCCTGCGTGTTGCCAAAGTGTTTTGCAATATTTTCTAAGCGAATGCTCATAGGAGCGCCTCCCGGCGCGATGCGCGCCATTCCAGGCTTGCCTTGGCCGCCAGGGTAAGCAGGGCAATCAGTGCTAACAGTGCCGCGCATGCAAATGCACCCACCGCATTGTAGTCCTGGTAAAGCTGTTCAAGGTGAAGAGGAAGTGTATTGGTTTGACCACGTATCGCGCCCGAGACCACCGATACCGCGCCAAATTCACCGACGGCGCGGGCGTTAGTTAAAATAATCCCGTAAAGCAGTGCCCAGCGGATATTCGGCAGCGTGACTCGCCAAAAGGTGGCCCATCCTTTGGCTCCTAGCGTGGCGGCTGCCTCTTCCTCACGCGAGCCCTGCGCCTGCATCAGCGGAATCAGCTCGCGGGCAACGAAGGGGCAGGTAACAAACACGGTCACCATCAAAATTCCAGGCCAGGCAAACATCAGCTGAATATCATGGCCATCTAGCCAACTGCCGATCCACCCATTGCGGCCGTAAAGCAGCAGGTAAATAAGCCCGGCAACAACAGGGGAAACGGCAAAGGGGATATCAATCAAGGTTTGCAGAATGCGTCGACCTGGAAAGCTAAACCGCGTAACAAGCCACGCCAGGGCCACGCCAAACACCAGACAGATAGGAATGGTGAGCAGGGCGATGACCAGCGTTAGACCAATAGCATGCAGGGTAAAGTAATTGCTTACATTGACCCAGAAAGTCGCAACGCCCTGAGAAAAGGCCTGAGCGAAAATGGCGACAAGCGGCAGCAATAAAAACAGCGCCGAAAGGATTAACGCCGCGCCAATTAGCAGGCGCTTGACGCCCGGTGCATCACCAATTCTACGCATTATCCCTTACCTCCATGCAGGCGGCGGACAAAACGGCCTTGCCAAATGTTGATGGCAAGCAGCAGCGCGAGCGAAACAAACAGCACCACGGAGGCCACTGCGGAGGCGCCTGCGTAGTCATACTCCTGCAGTTTGACGAAGATCATTAACGCGGTAATTTCCGTTTCGTAGGGCATATTGCCTGCGATAAAGATAATCGCGCCAAATTCGCCAAGCGAGCGCACAAACGCAAGGCCTGTTCCTGTCACCAGAGCGGGCCATAAGTGCGGCATGATCACCCGGCGAAAGGCCACCCAGTCGGTTGCGCCCAGTGACATGGCGGCTTCGTCAACCTCAGCGGGTAAGTCTTCCAGTACGGGCTGCACGGTGCGTACCACAAACGGGATACTGGTAAATGCCATGGCCAGCGCGATACCGACCCAGGTGTAGGCCACTTGAAGGCCCAAAGGCTCAAGCAGGCGCCCCATCCAGCCACTGCTGGCATAGAGAGTGGCCAGCGTAATGCCCGCCACCGCTGTGGGGAGAGCAAACGGCAGGTCCATTAAAGCATCCAGCAGTCGCTTGCCGGGAAACTCGTAGCGCACCAATACCCATGCGAGTAGCAGACCGAAGACCGCATTAATTAATGCCGCCACCGCCGCTGCGCCCATGGTGACCATATAGCTTGCGACCACTCGGCCTTCGGTAATAATTGACCAGTATTGGGCAAGGCTTAGCTCGGCAAGCTGCCCGAAAAGCCCGGTGATAGGTAGTACCAGCACCAGCGAGATAAACAGCACGCTGATGCCCATTGAAAGGCCAAAACCCGGCAGCACTCGCGTGCTGCCGGTTAGTCGTAAAGCGCGTTGATTCATAATGTTTTGATAACGACTGATGTCCTGTTAACGGCGCTGTAGTTGATCGAGCAGCGCGCCACCCTCGAAGTGCGTTTCCATTACTTCGTCCCAGCTACCAAATACGTCTTCTACGCTGAACAGCTCAGTTTCCGGGAAGTGGTCGGAAAACTCTTCAACCACGGTTTCGTTATGTACGCGATAGTTAAAGTTCGCCAGCTGTCGCTGGGCATCTTCAGTGTAGAGATACTCAAGGTATCCCTGCGCTAAATCGGTGTTGCCGTTGCGCTCAGCATTTTCAGTAACGACCGCGACGGGGAATTCGGCTAAAACGCTCATGGGAGGAACGACCACTTCGTAGTCGTCGCTGCCATACTCCTGGCGAATGTTATTCACTTCGGATTCAAAACTGATCAGCACATCACCGATACCGCGCTCTATAAAGCTGGTGGTCGCGCCGCGGCCACCAGTGTCAAAAACGGCTACATTGCCCAAGAATGTGCGCATAAAGTCTTGGATCTGCTCTTCATCACCGTCAAATTCCTTGTCGGCGAATCCCCATGCCGCTAAATAGGTGTAGCGCGCATTACCGGATGTTTTAGGGTTAGGGAAGACGACTTGAACATCTTCTTTTACCAGGTCATCCCAGTTTTCAATTCCTTTGGGATTGTCCTTGCGAACCAGAAAGGCCGTCGTGGAGTAGTAAGGCGATGCATTGTTATCCAACGCGCTCTGCCAATCCTCATTCGCCAAGCCAGCATCCGCCAGTACCTGAACGTCGGTTACCTGGTTAAATGTGACGACGTCTGCTCGCAGACCCTGCAGGATGGCACGCGCCTGAGCAGAAGAGCCGCCGTGGGACTGGTTAACGCTGATTTGTTCGTCATTCTGTTCTTGCCACCAAGCGATAAACTCAGGGTTGATCGCGCTAAATAGCTCGCGCCCGATATCGTAGGAGGAGTTAAGCATTTCGCGCTCTTGCGCCATGGCAGGGCTAGCGATGCTAGCGCCTAGTGTAATGGCAAGCAGGCTGCGACGGAAAAAGAGTGGCAGAGACATGGCAAGCTCCTTCTTAAAGCGGTAAACGATATAGATCGTAATTGGCATAAGATTAAACCTGACATTGTGGAATTACAATTGCGATTGTTATTCTTTTTGGAAATAACGGTGTGCCTGATTGATAAAGGGGGCAGACACATGGTTGGAAATGATTAACTGCAATGGGTAGCCAAAACCGCGCCGTTTTTTCAATTGCTCTGTTAAAATGCCCGTTTTCCAGGGGCATCACCAGGTTGTCGCTGCGCCACCTGGTGATCCCTCATTTCAATGGCTAGTCAGGAGTGCCCATGACCGCTGCGCATGATTTTTTAATTGCCCCTTCTATTCTCTCCGCTGATTTTGCACGCCTAGGGGAGGAGGTGGATAACGTGCTGGCCGCGGGCGCTGATATTGTCCACTTTGATGTAATGGACAACCATTACGTACCGAACCTGACGATTGGTCCGATGGTATGTAAAGCATTGCGACATCATGGTGTGACGGCGCCTATTGACGTCCATTTGATGGTGAAGCCGGTTGATCGCATGATTAGCGATTTTATTGAGGCAGGGGCCAGCTATATTACGTTTCACCCGGAAGCGTCTGAGCATGTCGACCGCTCGCTTCAGTTGATTCGTGATGGTGGTTGCAAGGCAGGGCTGGTATTTAATCCGGCAACGCCGCTCTCTTATCTTGACTATGTGATGGATAAGGTCGATATGGTGCTTCTAATGAGCGTTAACCCAGGGTTTGGTGGCCAGTCGTTTATTCCTGGCACACTGGATAAACTGCGCGAGGCGCGTGCTCGTATTGATGCATCCGGTAAAACGATTCGTTTGGAAATTGATGGCGGCGTAAAAGCCGACAATATTGCCGAGATCGCAGCGGCAGGGGCGGATACCTTTGTGGCGGGCTCCGCTATTTTTAACGCGCACCAGGCCAGCGACCCACACGGCTATGACTCGGTTATCAAGAAAATGCGTGCGGCGCTGGCCAAGGTTTAAGACGTTTAATGTAGCTTCATGCGAGGCCTGAGGTAGCGGTTAATCTTATCGACTAGCCACGTAAGCCCGGTTTTCGGGACGCCATGGATCGACACTTGATGCATGCGATAAAGCGATGCGTAGCACTGGCGAGCAAACCAGCCTTCTAAAAAGAGGCCGCGCGATGCGGAGCTGCGCATCAGATTACCCACCGCGTCGTAGCGTGCCAGCGAAACAAGCGAGCCGTGGTCGCGGTAGTGAAATTCGTTAAGTGCTTTGCCTTCCAGCAAGTGGTTGATATTTTTGGCTAGCAGTTTCGCCTGCTGATGAGCCGCTTGAGCACGTGGAGGTACGGTGCCATCTTCACCCTGCGGGCAGCTGGCGCAATCACCCAAGGCAAAAATGCTGGGGTCATCAACACTCTGCAGTGTCTTTTCAACGTTAATCTGATTTTTCTTGTTGGTTGAAAGCCCCAGTTTGGTTAAAAACTCGGGGGCTTTAATGCCTGCCGCCCATACATTTAAGTCGGTTTCAATGGTGTCGCCGTCGGCTGTAATGAGTTGGTTGGCGTGGGCTTCTTTAATCGCCGTGCCGATATGCACCGTTACGCCCATTTTCTCCAGTTCTTGTTGAACGGTCTGGCCAATACGTTCGGAAAGGCCAGGCAGTAGTCGAGGGGCCGCTTCAAGGATATGCACGCTAATTTGCTGATGGTCCAGCGCGGTTACCCCATAAGCGTTAAGTAAGCGCGAAGCGTCGAAAAGCTCGGCGGCAAGCTCAACCCCTGTGGCGCCTCCGCCCACAATACCGATGGTCAGCACGGTATGCTGACGTAATGAGGGGTCGGTATAGCGCAAAAACGTATTGATCATCTCTCGTTGAAACAGCTTGGCCTGCTGGGGGGAGTCGATGAAGTGGCAGTGCTCGGCCACCCCTTGAGTGCCAAAGTCGTTGGAAACGCTGCCCAAGGCAAGCACCAGGAAGTCGTATTTTAGCGTGCGCTCGGGGAGCACTTCATTGCCGTCTTCATCATAAATAGGCGATAAATGTAGTACTTTCTGTTCGCGGTCCAGGCCATGCAGTGAGCCGCGTTGGTAGCGGTAGAAATGCGCAGATGAATGCCCGCGATAATCCACCTCATCCATGCTGGAGTTTAAAACCCCCGTCGCTAACTCATGAAGCAGCGGTTTCCATACATGGGTTGCATTGCGGTCAAGCAATACAATTTCAGCGCGCTTGCGTTTTCCTAACGTATGCCCTAACCGAGTCGCAAGCGCTAAACCGCCTGCGCCGCCACCGACAATAACAATCCTGGGTATGGCCATTGGTTTCTCCTTGGCTAATCTGGCTTTAGCATAGAAGCTTCTCTCTCTTCTGACTAATGCGCTAGCGCCATGGACGCAGTAAGATGCTGAGCAATTTGGCAAGTTAAGACATTGAAAATGGTAGGCGTGTCATTGCCAACGCCTACATAAGTCAGCGTTAAGGGAGCAGGGCAGTGCACTCAATACTCGCGGGAAAACGGTTAGTCGCGTTCGATTTAGACGGCACGCTGGTTGATTCCGTACCTGACTTGGCCGTTGCGGTGCAGAAAACGTTAGGCGAGCTTAATTTGCCCGCACCTGATGATGTTCAGGTGCGCGACTGGGTGGGCAATGGTGCGCCGATCCTGGTGGAGCGTGCACTTACCTGGGCGTTGGGGCGGTCTCCTGAGGAGGCGCTTCAAGCGCGCGCCTTTGATGCTTTTATGGCGTATTACGGTGCGGCACCGAATGCGTTAACGACGCTCTATCCCGGTGTAAAAACAGCACTTGAAGCGCTGCATGGCGCGGGCTTTACGCTGGTGCTCATCACCAATAAGCCAGAGCGGTTTATTGTGCCCATTCTTGATCACTTCGGGATTCGTCAATGGTTTACGCTATGGGTAGGAGGAGACACCTTGGCGGAGAAGAAGCCTTCCCCCTTACCCCTTTTACATGCCGCGCAGGCGTGCCAGTTTTCGCCAGGTGAGTGTCTCATGGTCGGTGATTCTCGTCATGATATTGCCGCGGGCAAGGCTGCCGGGTTTGCCACTCTCGCACTGCCTTATGGCTATAACCATGGTGATCCTATTGAACTCAGCCAGCCTGATTGTGTGATGGCGTCGCTGCTGGCGCTTGTCACTTAAGACTGACTGCCTAGATGCAAAAAGACTATTCCGGGCGAGCGCCACCTAATGCGCCATGAATAAGCTCGGCGTTATAGTGCAGCATGGCGGGGTAGTCATCGGCTTGATCGTCTTGTGAGCTAAATGAGTCAACATGGAGCGGGCCTGCCAGTGAGATGCCGGTGGCGCGTGACAACGCATCCATGTGGATACAGGGAACAGTGCTTTCATAAAATAGTGCCGGGGGGCGTGTTTTGGCCAGGCGTTCGTTCATCTCGGCCATTGCCCGGGCGTTACCCTGTGTTTCGTTGTTCAGCCCCCAAATAGCGTCGTACTCAAAACCATAGGCGTGCGCAAAGTACCTAAATCCGGCCTCGCTGGTTACCAGGGAACGGTTCGTTTTGGGGATGCCTTCCAGGCGCTCGTTGACGGCCTGGTCTAACGTATCCAGCGCGCGATAGGTGTCCTCCGCACGGGCATAAAACGCCCCCGCTTTTTCGGGGTAGTGCTCGGCCAGCGTTTCAGCAATCACCTTGATGTAGGCGGCAGCACCTTTCGGGTCCATCCACATATGCGGGTCATTTGTGCCTTGATACTGCCCTCTAATAATAGGGAGCGGCGCAAAGTCAGCATTTTCAGCCACGGCCTTTAGGGTAAGAGAATCATTTGCGATGGCCTCTACATGGCGTAGCCAGGGCTCTAGCCCAAAGCCGTTATAAAACATGATGTCGACTTCTTCGATGGACAGCACATTGGGCGGCGTCAGTTCCCACGTATGGACATCCTCACCGGGGGGAACGATAACGTTTACGTCAATATCTTCGCCGGCAATGCGCTTGACCAGGTCTTCAAGTATGGAAAAAGAAGCGATAACGTTGAGTGTCGAAGCGCCTGCTAGCGGTGACACACTTACCAAAATTCCTAGCAAGAGCGTGCTTACCCAGCTCACTTGCTTTTGCATTTCACGCTCCCACTCGTTTGAAGGCTCAAGATAATAAAGACTGCTACGCTCTGTGGCTAGTTCCTCCCGGCTAAAAAAAATGGATATAAGTTATTGTTCTTTTTGGCGTATGCATTGTGCAAACGCAATGTCGTTAGCGGTGCGGCTGTCTTTAGATAACTAACGTTAAAAATAGAGCGCTGGCCAGTGTTACTTGACCATTACAACCGTTTTCGCGCTGTAATAGCAAAATATAGCGTTAACGGCGAAAGTTGCTAACAGTAGCACTTGGGAAGGTTGGCTGAATGTGGTCTACCCTAGAGACTGTTTTACCCAAGGAGAAAGGCAATGAGCACGTTTTATGAAGTACAGGAGCGCGACGGTGAATTCCATGTCATTGATATACGCCCCGATGACTCTCAGGCCGATAACACCTCTGTTGTCTCCTACGCTACCCGCCAGGAAGCCGAGAGCGAGGCAAAGCGCCTCAATGAAAATTCACTTGGTTAACGGTTGAGGAAATATCGTTTCGTACCCTAACAGAAAGCCCAAAGGCTTGCTGTTAGGGGCTTGTTGTATAAAGTTATACCGTGCCTGGTATTACTTCTTTTTTTTCATAAAGGGGAGAACCCTGGCCGTGGCGTCAGCGAGTTGCTGATCAAGCGGCGTATGGTCCAGGCTGATAGCGGCTCTCGCAGCGGTATAGGTGCCCTTGTACTGCTTGGCGATCTCGCTATCGGTCATGTGGTCGGGTAGCTGTTCATTTTCTCGAATAACGTCAATGATGGCCTTATCCATGGCGCGCTCCTTTTGATCGCACTTCTGTTGAACATGCTGTCGAGCATATTGTTCAGCGTACTTTTCAGCATGCTTTCCTGCATATTTTCCAGCATAGCCCAGTGCGACGAAAACGTAACTGCGCGCAACTGTCGTGGCGATTAACCTCGTCTGGCGATACAATCCAGCACACTTACGTAAAATCGCTAGCAATGGCATACCTGGCTAATAGTCTGGGTAACGATACGCTGATTGCCATGCAATAATTAAGGTAATCAATAGGCTATGCCGAAAAAAGTCTTGATGTTGGACAATTACGACAGTTTCACTTTTAACATTGTCCAATACTTGAATGAATTGGGTGCAGAGGTGGTAACGCATCGAAACGATGCCATTACCCTTGAACAGATTGAAGCCCTGGCGCCTACGCATCTGGTTATTTCCCCGGGGCCATGCACGCCCAACGAATCGGGGATTTCAATAGCCGCTATTCGTCACTTTGCCGGTAAACTGCCTATATTGGGTGTTTGTTTGGGGCATCAGGCGATTGGTCAGGTATACGGTGCTCGGGTGGTCCGTGCACCCCAGGTGATGCATGGTAAAACATCGGCTGTTTTACATACCCATCAGGGTGTTTTTGAAGGGTTGGGTAACCCCCTCGAAGTGACCCGCTATCACTCGTTAGTGGTGGAAAGGGAAACGCTCCCCAACTGCCTGGAAATAACGGCCTGGACAACAGACAGTGACGTGACGCCTGGTTTGATCATGGGACTGCGCCATAGCACACTGGATGTAGAAGGGGTGCAATTTCACCCTGAATCAATACTGACTCGCCAAGGCCATGAGCTATTGGCAAATTTTTTAAAACGTGGCTGATTGCCTGGTTCACACGCTTTAGAGGCTCCTCTGTTCATGCAAATGCGAGATGCAATTAATGCGGTGATACACCGTGAAGACCTCCCTTTTGACGTTATGCATGCCCTGATGCGCCAGATAATGACGGGTGAAGCGTCCGATGCTCAAGTAGGCGGCTTATTGGTCGGGCTTGCCATGAAAGGGGAGAGCGCGGTGGAAATTAGCGCTGCCGCCCAGGTCATGCGCGATTTAATGCGCCGTGTTGAGCTAAACGCTGAAAATGTCGTGGATATCGTGGGTACCGGCGGCGATGGCGCTAATCTATTTAACGTATCCACGGCGTCCAGCTTTGTGGCCGCAGCGGCGGGTGCGCATGTCGCAAAGCACGGTAATCGCAGCGTATCGTCGTCTTCCGGCAGCGCCGATCTTTTTGATATTGCTGGTATTTACCTCGATCTTAAGCCTCAGCAGGTCGCCCGTTGTATTGAGCAAGTGGGGGTTGGCTTTATGTTTGCGCCGAATCACCACCCGGCGATGCGTTATGCCATTGGCCCGCGCCGTGAGATGGGCGTGCGCACGCTCTTCAATATTCTGGGCCCGCTGACTAACCCTGCAGGGGCGCCCAATCAGGTGGTCGGTGTGTACTCGCCAGAACTGGTGCCGCTGATGGCCGAAGTGCTTAAAAAGCTGGGCAGCCGCCATGTCATGGTGGTTCATTCAGAAGAGGGCTTGGATGAAATATCGCTGGCAGCTTCTACGCAAGTGGCGGAGCTTAAAGAGGGCGAGATTACTCAGTACACGGTTTCCCCTGAAGCGTTTGGCATTGAGCGCCAGAGCCTGGCAACGCTGAAGGCCGCTAACGCAGAAGATAGCCTGCGGTTGGTAAAGGCGGCATTGAGCGGTGAAGGCCCTGCATCCGACATGGTGGCCTTGAACGCAGGTGCCGCCCTTTACTGTGCGGGTGTGGCTGACAGCCTTAAAGAGGGCGTTCTGATCGCTCAGGACGCTCAGGGGTCTAAACTGCCGCTTGAGAAGCTCAGAGAGCTTTCACACTTCACCAGCGTTTTCAAAGAGTAAGTGACCGCTATGAACCAACAGGCAACACCCACTATTTTGACGCGAATTCTTGCCCGCAAGGATGAGGAAGTCGCCGAGCGCCAGCGGGCGGTATCCGAAACGGATTTGCTCGCGCTTGCCAAGCAGCAGAGTGCTCCGCGCGGGTTCATCAACGCGCTTAATCAGCGTATTGCGGTCGGTGACCCGGCGATTATTGCAGAAGTTAAAAAGGCGTCGCCCTCCAAAGGCGTCATTCGAGAAGAGTTTCATCCGGCGGATATCGCCAAAAGCTACGCTCAAGGTGGTGCGGCCTGCTTGTCCGTACTAACCGATGCGGACTTTTTCCAGGGGCATGAAGACTATTTGATCGTCTCGCGGGACGCCTGCGAGCTGCCGGTTATCCGCAAAGACTTTATTACCCACGGTTACCAGGTCTCTGAAGCACGCGCCATTGGAGCCGACTGTATTTTGCTGATTGTCGCCGCACTGGATGATGCCAGGCTGCTTGACTTGCATCAGCAGGCCAATCAACTGGGAATGGATGTGTTGGTAGAAGTCCATGATGCCGATGAGCTAACGCGTGCGCTTAAGCTTGATTTGGCGTTGGTAGGCATTAACAACCGTAACCTGCACACGTTCGATACCAGCCTCAACACGACGCTGGATTTACTGGCGCATATTCCTGAAAACGTAACCGTTATTACTGAGTCGGGTATCCATACTCAGGCGGATGTTCAGTTAATGCGGGATCACCACGTTAATGGGTTTTTGGTTGGGGAGGCTTTTATGCGCCAAGCCGACCCTGGCCTGGCGCTTAAAAAGCTATTCTTCTAAGCCTTGTTAATCCTTGGGGTGTTCGCCCGCGCTGCGTAAGGCATAAAGCAAGGCTTGCAGCGGGTGGTGAAGCGTTTGTTCTGAAAAACGCTTCACCTGGCTGCGGCACGAATACCCCGTGGCCAGTAGCCTGTCGGTGTTTTCCTCTGCCTCGACCTGGGGCTGCCAGGATTGAGCGTAAATCGTTTTGGACGTTTCGGCGTTGCGCGTTTCATGGCCGTAGGTGCCGGACATTCCACAGCAGCCGGTATTAACCAACTCCAACGGTAGGCCAAATGCGGCAAATACTTGCTGCCACGCCTTCGGGCTTCCGGGCGCGTTGGTTTTTTCGGTGCAGTGCGAAAGCAGCTTAAAGCCAAGGGCATTGGGCGCTAGCTGTCGGGGTGCCAGGGTGGGCAGCCGGATAGCCAGCCACTCCTGTAGCATCAATACCTCGGGCACGGCGTCGGGTCCCAGCGCTTTTACGTACTCCTGGCGGTAGGTCAGGGTCATCGCCGGGTCGATCCCCACCATGGGCACCTCAAACTCGCGCAACGCCCGCAGGCGTTTCGCCTGCTTTTCGGCCGTACGCTCAAACGCACCCAAAAAGCCCTGGACGTGTAGCGGTTTGCCGTTGGCGCTATAGGGCATCACCAACACGCGCAAGTTGAGCCGTGAGAGCAGTTCGACCACGTCCATGACCAGTTTGGCTTCAAAGTGCGTGGTGAACGCATCCTGAACCACAATCACGCTATTGGCGCGCTGCTGGTCGGTGAGCAGAGCAAGCGAGGTAGGCGTGGCTTCCGCCACGCCCCAAGCACGCAGCTGCTTTTTCACGCTGGCGCGGGAGAGCAATGGCGAGTCGCTCATGCCCACGCTACGGCGCATCAGCGTTTCCACCCAGCGCTGGCCCATCACGGCGTTATACAGCGGTGCTGCCCGGGCAAGAGTGGGCAGCATGAATTCTGTGCTGCCTATTACGTAGTCGCGCAGGGGGCGTAAATAGCGTCCGTGATACACCTCCAAGAACTGCGAACGGAACTGCGGCACGTTGACCTTGATGGGGCACTGCCCCGCGCAGGACTTGCACGCCAGGCAGCCGGCCATGGCGTCGTAGACCTGATGAGAGTAGTCATGATGCTGCCGGCGGCTGAACGTATTCGCCAGGCGTTTTGGAAAGTGTTTAACAAAGCCCCATCGGCCTTCCGCCTTTTTCTTGCGCGACTCTTCCACCACGTCGATGCCCGCCTGGGACTGCAGGCGCAGCCATTCACGCATCAGGCTGGCGCGCCCCTTGGGCGAGTGAATACGGTTGCGGGTCGCCTTCCACGACGGGCACATGGGGTCGTCCACGTCGTAGTTGTAGCAGGCGCCGTTACCGTTGCAGTACACCGCCGCGTCATAGGCCTGCCAGGCGCGCTCATCAATGGTGCGGTCCAGCTGGCCGCGCATCGGCACGGCGTCGATGCTTAGCAGGTTTGGGTCGCTGTCTTTGGCGATCAGCGCGCCGTTCTCTGCCGGTGAAGCGATCTTGCCAGGGTTAAGCTGGTTAAACGGGTCAAACGCGGCCTTGACCCGCTGCAGGCTGGGGTAGAGCTCGCCAAAAAATTTGGGTGCATACTCGGAGCGTACCCCTTTGCCGTGCTCACCCCACAACAATCCGCCGTATTTTTGGGTCAGGGCGGCGACTTCATCGGAGATGTCCCGAATCAGTGCTTCCTGGGCCGGGTCTTTCATGTCCAATGCGGGGCGCACATGCAGCACCCCCGCATCGACATGCCCAAACATGCCGTAAGCGAGCCCGCGTGCGTCCAGCGCGGCGCGGAACTCGCTAATAAAATCGGCCAGATGTTCTGGTGGTACCGCGGTATCTTCAACAAACGGCAGTGGGCGCTTCTCACCCTGCACATTGCCCAAAAGGCCCACCGAGCGTTTGCGCATGCCGTAAACTGCGCTGATCTGCTCACGGCCTTCGGCCAGGGTATAGCCCAATCGCGTGACCGTGGCATCCTGGTTCAGGTGACGCGTAAAGGCCTCTACCTGTTCGGCCAGTGCTGCAGGGTCGTCGTCGCTAAACTCGACCAGGTTGATACCCCGAATCGGTGTGTCGCTCTCGGGGAAGAACTCGGCCACGCTGTCCCACACAAAATCGGCCATGGCGAGCGTGAGCACCGTATCGTCGATGGTTTCGATCGACACAGGCCTGGCGCTGGCCATCAGCGTTTTGGCATCGCGCAGTGCATCCATAAAGCGGGTATAGCGCACGTTAACCAGGGTGGCGTGTTGGGGAATGGGCAGTACGTTCAACACGGCTTCGTTCAGAAACCCCAGCGAGCCTTCCGAGCCACACAGCAAGCTGTTGAGATCAAGCGCATGCTGGTCGTTGCGCAGGTGGGCCAGGTCGTAACCGGTCAGGCAGCGGTTAAGCGGCGGAAAGGTGGCCTTAATCAGTTCGCGCTGCTGATCAATAATACTGGCCGCTGTGCGGTGCACCTGTCCGACAATACCGTCCTGCTGGCAGGCCTGCTGTTCCTCATCGGCACTGAGTGCTCGGCTATGCAGATGCTGGCCACCCAGCAGTACCGTGTCGAGTTCCAGCACGTGGTCACGGGTTTTTCCGTAAGCACAGCTACCCTGACCGCTGGCATCGGTCGAGATCATGCCGCCGATGGTCGCTCGATTGGAGGTCGAAAGCTCCGGGGCAAAAAACAGCCCGTAGGGCTTTAAGGCGGCATTCAACTGATCCTTCACGACTCCCACTTGAACGCGTACCCGACGGTTCTCGACATCAATGTCCAGCACCTGATTCATGTGCCTGGAGATATCCACCACGATGCCATCGGTAAGCGACTGACCGTTGGTACCGGTGCCGCCGCCTCGCGGCGTTAACACCACCTCGCGGTAAGGCGCTTCAGCGGCCAGTTTGGCCAGGCATTCCAGGTCTTCTGCATGGCGGGGAAACACCGCCGCCTGGGGCAGGCGCTGATAGATCGAGTTGTCGGTTGCCAGCACCGTGCGGTGGGCATAGTCAGGGGCAATCTCACCATCGAAGCCGCGTGTTTTAAGGGCTTCCAGAAAGCGCAGGTAGTGGGAGGCCAAGCGTTCAAACGGGGCGGTCCGAGAGTCCAGCGATGCAATCATAATCGTTCAAGCCGTCAGTGCCGGGGCATCAAAAAAAGAGAGCGCTACTTTACCTCAGTGCCTGCCTGGCTGCACCCTGCGCTAAACATGCTAGCTCAAAGCTTCTTTTACCAGGGCGGCAGAAGCAGGTGACATGGGCAGTGTCAGGGCTAATTCATGAGCTTGGGGTGACATCTTGCGCCAGGTTTTTTGAATAATTCGCACCATATGGTCACGTTCGACCTTACGCGAAAAATCGGCAAAGTAATTTTCCAAAAATACCAGACAGGCGCAGTCTTCAAGTGTCTGTACGTCGGCATCACGGCCCAACCCCTTTTTGGTGATGAGTGTGATAACTCGCTCGGCGTCCTCAGTGCTATAGCCTGCTTCACGCATTAATTGGGCGGCAGTGTCGCCTGCGCGGATACCCTGGTCGCGCCGCCAGGTTAAGTAGCCTACTCGACCTTCAGGGTACGCTTCGCGTGCTACCTGCCAGCGCTGCAAGTGCTGGGCGCGGACAGCAATCTGTAAGCACTCGCTGGGTGCCTGGTTAAGGTGAGCAAGCCATTTGCTCATGCGCTGTGCGTAAAGCAGCTCGGCGGGGAGCGGCTCATCGGCCACGTTGACTGTTTTGGGGTCTTCGCTATGAAGCTGGTCCAGCGCAGTTAATACCTGTTCAAGGCGGTGGGACATGATGCTCTCCTGGTTAGCTGTCGCGATACTCTGCAACGGTCTCGTCGCAGAGTATTCTGGCGTGGGGCGGGCGGTCAGGCTTTATTATCGGCGTTATAAACGTCGAGGTTCAATTCGCCTTCGCTTTTACCTACCAGGGTGGTGACCATAATGTCGCCCGCCACGTTAACGCTGGTGCGCGCCATATCGAGAATACGGTCGATGCCTGCTACGACGGCGATGGCCTCAAGCGGTAAGCCAATTTGAGCCATCACGATAGAGAGCATGATAAGACCCGCACCGGGTACGCCCGCGGTGCCAATGGAAGCAAGCGTGCCGGTGGCGACAATCATGCCATAGTCGACCAGGCTCAGCTCAATACCCAGCATTTGGGCAATAAACAGCACGACGACGCCCTGGTAAAGCGCTGTACCATCCATATTAATGGTCGCGCCCACTGGTAGTACAAAGCTTGAAACGCCTTCAGATACGCCCAGATTTTTCTGGGCACAGCGAATCGATACCGGCAGTGATCCTGCCGAAGAGGCGGAGGAGAACGCTATCATCATAGCGTCCAAGCTACCCTGGAGATAACGCACTGGATTAAGCCGCCCCAACAGGCGAATAAAGCCTGAGTAAATCACCAGAACATGCAGCGCACAGGCTAAATACACCACGCCAATCAGCTTGGCGAGTGGTAACAGGATTTCCAGCCCGTATTGGCCAGATACATGCGCCATTAGGCCAAACACCCCAAAAGGTGCAAAGGCCATGACGATGCCCGTGAGCTTGTACATTGCCTCGGCAAAGCTATCGAACACCACGACCAGTGCTTCACCCTTTTCACCAATCAGAGTCAGTGAAATGCCCAAGCCAATCGCAAACACAATAATTTGCAAAATGTTGCCGTTGGCCAGCGCATCAATGGGGTTGCGGGGCACCAGGTTAATCAAAATGGATGCCAGGGTAGGCGCCTCGCTTGCATTCACGCTGCTATCAAAACTGATGTTAACGCCTGCTCCAGGCTGTAGCAGTGTCGAAAGCAACAACCCGATCTGATAGCAAAGGCCGTGGTCAAAAGATAAAGGCCGATGGTACGGGCGCCAATGCGACCCATTTTTTGCGGGTCGCGCATCGACGTAATGCCGACCACCAGCGTTGAGAACACTAGCGGTACGATCAGCATCATGATCGCGTTGATAAAAATATCGCCCAGCGGCTTAAAGATGCTGGCGTTTTCACCCAGTAGCGCGCCCGCCGCTATCCCTAGCGCTAAACCTGCGAGAATTTTCTTCCAGAGGGCGATGCCTCTCCACCAGCCGAAGGCGCCTTGTGATGTGCTCACGGATCTCTCTCCTTGGAGTTTTATTTACGGTTGATCAATAGCAGGATTACGATTCGGCGCGCACTTTATCACTTTTTAGTAAGAAGGGCGGGGGCTTGTAATGGGCGAAGTGAGCGCTTACGGGCGGCCGCGGCTTCGAAGCAGCCTCTGGTTATTTACCCGCCGACGTGAGTTGCCGGGCACGTTGCTATAACGCCCCCATAGCTCCCCGCCGTGCTTTTGCCTACAATAGGGCCTTTGATACTGGCGTTTGGCGCCGTGTTTAACTGAATACAGGCCAAGGAATAACTCATGCTCGATCCGAAACTGCTGCGCGGTGATCTGGACGCGCTAGCGCAACAACTAGCTCGTCGCGGCTTTGTACTGGATAAAGAGGGGCTTCAGACGCTGGAATCGCGCCGCCGTGAATTGCAAACGCAGACCGAGCAACTGCAAAGCGAGCGTAATACGCGCTCAAAAGCCATTGGCAAGGCCAAAGCCAGTGGCGAAGATATCCAGCCGCTGTTGGATGAAGTCAGCGATTTAGGCGATCGTCTGGACAACGCTAAGCACGAATTGGCAGAGGTACAAGCGGCCTGGGATGACGCGGTCAGCGGCATTCCTAACCTTCCCCATGAAAGCGTGCCTGAAGGTGAAAAAGAAGAAGACAACGTTGAATTGCACCGCTGGGGTACGCCACGTGAGTTCGATTTTGAGGTACTCGATCATGTCGATTTAGGCAAAAAATCCGGTTATCTGGATTTTGAATTGGCCGTTAAACTGACCGGCGCCCGTTTTGCCGTTATGCGTGGGCCCATTGCTCGTCTGCACCGTGCGCTGGCTCAATTTATGCTGGATACCCAAACCGAGAAGCACGGCTATGAAGAGTGCTACGTGCCCTATATGGTGAATCGCGACTCACTAACGGGCACCGGCCAGCTGCCGAAGTTTGGCGAAGATCTGTTCAAGCTGGATGATGAGCGCGAGTACTACTTGATTCCTACTTCTGAAGTGCCGCTCACCAACTTTGTGCGTGATGAGATTGTGGATCAAGCGGCATTGCCGATGAAGCTTACGGCGCACACGCCGTGTTTTCGTAGCGAGGCCGGTTCGCACGGGCGTGATACTCGCGGCATGATCCGTCAGCATCAGTTTGATAAAGTGGAAATGGTGCAGATTGTAGAACCAGAGAAGAGCTATGAAGCGCTGGATGAAATGCGTGGTCATGCAGAGGCGATCTTACAAGCGTTAGAGTTGCCGTACCGCGTAGTGACTCTTTGCACGGGCGATATGGGCTTTGGAGCGTCGAAAACCTACGACCTGGAAGTCTGGCTGCCCAGCCAGAGCACTTATCGGGAAATTTCGTCTGTTTCCAACTGCGAAGACTTTCAGGCACGACGTATGCAGGCTCGCTTCCGTCAACCGGATGTGAAAAAGCCACAGCTCCTGCATACGTTAAATGGTTCTGGCTTGGCCGTTGGCCGTTGCCTGCTGGCAATACTTGAAAATCATCAGCAGGCAGACGGCTCGGTGGTTATTCCTGAGCCGCTACGTCCCTATCTTGGTGGTCAGGAGCGTCTGGCCCTTTAAGCGTCCATTCGACATTAACCCCGGCATCAATACGAATGGTGCCGGGGCTGTAATCGCTTTGTGATCCGCTACTGGCCATATCACTCTCAGCCCGCATGGCCATCATACGGGGCTGAAACATAGGCGCTTGCGTCTCTTCAATACGCTGAACGTGGCCGAGCTCGGTTTCCAGCGTGCTGGCCATCAGGTTGGCTTTGTGGCGAGCTTTCTCCAGTGCTTTTACCAGCGCTTCATCGGTGGCGGCTTCTCTGTCCTGTAAATCAAATTGGACGCCGTCCATTGCATTCACGCCCACCCCGATCAGCGCGTTGAGCACATCGCCCAATTGATCAAGGTCGGTTAGCTCTATGCTGAACGGGCGTTCAAGACGTGTGCGTTGGAGCATCTCCTGGTCGCCATTTTCGCTGCGTGGCGCAGCGACATGGTCAGGATAAACGTTCAACGACCCCGCATTGATAGCGCGTCGCTCAATTCCCAGGGCTTCAATGGCTTCGATCAGTTCGCTGGCACGATTCTCAAGGCGTTCACGGGCTTCTCCTAACGCTTCGCTGTCGGTATCTTCCAGTGAAGAAACGGCAGGCGTGTTTTCCCAAAGGCGCGCAGTGAACGTCGCCTGGTCGGGTTCAACCTCAACCCAGGATTGCGCCTGAACACTTAGGCTTGGCGGCGCAGGAGGCGCTGCAAAAGCAAGCGGAGTGCTCAGAAGCGCCAACAGAGCACCACTTAATATTCCATAACGAAAACGCGGTAAACGTGCCGATACTGGACTCATAGAGAAACTCCTTGAGGTAGAAAGAACTAGCCGGGTACGCATTAATTAAAAGCATAGACGCTTGCTTGGAATAGCGATTGTGGGGAAAGTTCAGCGCAAAAGAGACGACGTAAAACAGTTGCTTATTATTTGCATGGTTTGTGCAATACCGCTATTAACGCCATTATGTATGGATAACGAGCTAAGGATAAGGCTATGTCGAAATTGTCGGATGAGGATTATCGAAGTATTCCCTTAAATGCCACGTTGGCACTAGCGGCGCTAGTGGTCATTATTGCGGGTATGAAAGTGGGGGCGGATCTACTGGTGCCCTTGCTGCTGGCGGTATTTATCGCCGTGGTGTGTACCTCTCCGGTGCAATGGCTACACCGTTGTGGCTTGAGCATGAGAATGTCGGCATTTTTAACCCTGATGGTGTTGTTGGGGTTTCTTTCTCTGATTGGCGTGTTGGTCGTCAACAGTTTTAGCACCTTTGTGGCGGCGCTGCCCGATATTGAAGAGCGGCTTTACGAGCACTACTGGGATTTGCTTAATACGCTCGCCATGCATGGCTTCAATATTGACCCTGATGAGCTTAGCGCCGTCTTTTTCAATACGGATGAGGAAGGCTCTTCTTGGGTGGCGATGCTGTTGAGTGAACTGGGCAACCTGGTGATGCAAAGTATCATCGTGGGGTTGCTGGTTATTTTTATGCTGTTTGAAACGCTGAACCTTCGCCAAAAAGTTTCGCGTGCCTTGGAGAACCCTGCGCCTAGTTTAAAGCGCTTTAGCGAGTTTAGTTTAACGCTAAAGCGCTATTTGGCCGTAAAAACAATGATTAGCCTGGCCACGGCGGTATTAATTTGGCTCTCCTGTGTGATTGTCGGGGTTGATTTCCCATTACTTTGGGGCGTTCTGGCGTTTGGGCTTAACTTTATCCCTAACATTGGCTCAGCACTTGCGGCTATCCCTCCAGTGCTGCTGCTTCTGGTGTCCCAGGACGGTGGCGCGCTACAGGCGCTGCTGCTGGCGTCCGCTTATCTGGTCATTAACTTTGTACTTGGTAACCTGATTGAACCGCGTGTCATGGGGCAAGCGCTAGGACTTTCAACGTTTGTGGCGTTTCTTTCGCTGGTTGTTTGGGGGTGGATTTTTGGACCGGCGGGGATGCTGCTATCTGTCGTGTTAACCATGACCCTAAAAATTGCCTTGGATAGCCATCCGCAGACGCGTTGGATTGCCCATTTTCTGGGACCAGGGAGACACCGCACGGGGCGTTATCTTAGCCAGCAAGATGCAGGTCGCGCACCGTGGAAACGTAAAAATAGTGCTACGCCTGAAGAGCATCTAAAAGAGGGGGAGAGTTAACAGAGGGGCCGCACGGCCACCACCGGTTGTGCCGGCGGTGGCCAATTTCATCAAGCGTTTTGGTCGATGAATTGCGTTAGTTGAGACTTGGATTGCGCGCCTACCAGTGAGGCGACTTTGGTACCAGACTTGAACAGCATAACGGTCGGTACACCGCGTACGCCTTGTTCTGCGGCAATTTCAGGCGCATCGTCAACGTTTACGCTGACCACTTTTAAGTTATCACCGCGCTCGGCTGCCACTTCATCGACAACCGGTGCCATAACTTTACACGGGCCACACCAGGGCGCCCAAAATTTTAGCAGGACAGGCTGGTCGGCGTTGAGGACTTCTTGCTCAAAATTAGCGTTAGTGACGTCAACATTATTAGCCATTTGCTTCTCCCGTTTGCGTTGCTCTTGCAGTGTCGTTGCCTCAAATGGAGCAACGGTCATTACGCGTTAAACCTGCGCACTTTCATTACGCCAAGTCGGCAGATGTTAGCGGGCGCGGCGTTTGCTGGCAAATATCTGCGCTTATTTTTGTGCTTAATTACAAAATTAATAGATGCTAATAGAGATTATCTCTTATAATATAAGTGAATTATAGAATGTTTTTTTATGCCAAATAGTGCTTTGTGGCGAGTGCAAGATAGGCGGTGCCAGCGTTAGATGACCTGCCTGCTATCGGTATAGATAATGAGGTGATGATATGAAGCTACAACAACTTCGCTATATTTGGGAAGTTAACCGACACAACCTAAATGTATCGGCGACCGCTCAAAGCCTGTTTACCTCTCAGCCTGGTATTTCCAAGCAAATACGGCTGTTGGAGGATGAGCTGGGCGTTGAGATTTTCGCGCGTAGCGGAAAACATCTAACCCGGGTAACGCCAGCAGGTCAGTCCATTATTAACCTGGCGGGCCAGGTGCTCAAGCTTACCGAAAATATTAAACAGGTGGCCCAGGAGCATAGCGATGAGCGGCGGGGAAGCTTATCTATTGCGACCACGCATACCCAGGCACGCTATGCACTTCCGCCGATTATCAGTGAATTTACACTGAAATATCCGGAAGTCGCGCTACATATGCAGCAGGGTACGCCTAAGCAAATTGCGCAAATGGTGAGTGAGGGGCAGGCCGATTTTGCGATTGCCACTGAATCGCTGGAGCTGTTTACAGACCTGGTGCTCTTGCCTTGTTACCGCTGGAATCGCTGTATCCTGGTGCCTAAAGGCCACCCACTGGCAGAACTGAGTGGACCTTTAACGCTGGAAGCGTTGGCAGAACATCCGCTGGTGACGTATGTCTTTGGATTTACTGGCCGTTCCCAGTTGGATGATGCGTTTAAAGCGAAGGGTTTGACGCCTAACGTTGTGCTAACGGCAGCGGATGCCGACGTGATTAAAACCTATGTGCGGCTCGGCATGGGCGTTGGGATCGTGGCACATATGGCGGTAGACGATAAGTTGGACGGGGATTTAGTCGCGGTGGATGCCAGCCACCTGTTTGCGAGTTCAACGACTAAAATAGGCATTCGCCGGGGCACGTTTATGCGTGGCTATATGTACGATTTCCTGGCGCGCTTTGCCCCACACTTGACGCGAGACCGTGTGGATGAGGCGCTCATTGCTGGCCCACGCTTTGAACAAGCGCTGTTTGAAGGGATAGAGCTGCCCGAGTACTAATAGCTTGTGGCACTGATGTGTGACAAGTGCTTGTTACACGCACTTACCACACGTACTTATCACAAGCACGGATTAGAAGTACCTACGAAAACACTAACGCTTTAAGCGCTCACGTTGTTAGGGGGGGCATGATGCCAGCGAAACCGCTGGCAAGCTGCTAACAACGTGAGTCGTACGTTTGGCTTGTGGCCTAACCTGGAGCCAGGTCTTTCAATACCTGGTTTTTCAATGACAGATTTTCAGAGAAAGGCTTAATGCTGTAGGTGCAAACCGCACTCGCGTTTTTCTTCCACCTTGGTGGGGTCGAAGTAATCGAAGTTGTTAGGCAGGTCGTGCGCCTGTAAATATTGATACATCTCTTTAGCACTCCAATGCAACACCGGCGCCACTTTAACCAGCCCATCACTGTTACGGCTGACGGGCTGCATTTTGGCCCGTTCGGGCGTGTCTTCTGCACGAAGCGCTGTAAACCATACGTCAGGGCGCATCTCACTTAATGCACGTTCAAACGGCTCGATTTTGACCTCTTGGGTGAAGGCCGCATGGCGCGAGTCATCAATGCCCGGCATGGGGCCTTCGAGCGCTTCACGATGCGCGCGCGTCCGCTTGGGTATATAGCTGACCATGTTCAGGTTCAAGCGCGTTATTAGCTCGTCGGCGAATTGATAAGTGGCTTCGGTGTTATAGCCACTGTCCATCCAGACAATCGGCATGTCAGGACGTACCTGTGTCACCATGTGCAGAATAACGGCTTCAAAAGGGCGAAAGTTCGTCGTACAGATCGCCCTTTCGCCTTGTGTTAACGCCCACTCAATAAGTGCTTGTGGGTTCTTGCTAAAATCGTTCTCGGAAAAATCACGATTGATCGCATCTAGCGATGAGGACATGCTGCCTCCTTGTCATATTAATGAACCATACCGCTAGGCTATCAAACTGTCCGTCGTTCCCCCCAATACCGTTTGGTTTGGCTTTTATATTCCTTTTTGATTTAAGTACGGCGGCTGTTATTCCAGTGCCTTAATAAGGTGGCGAATTTTATCCAGTGTCTCCACGTACTCTTCCTCAAGTGCTGAGTCGGCAACCAGCCCACCGCCGCCCCACACGTGAAGCCTCCCGGCATCCGCCGCTAACGTACGAATAGTAATAGAAGTGTCCATGCTGCCACGTATATCAACGTATCCCATGCTTCCGCAGTACACGCTGCGCTGACACGGCTCAAGCTCGGCGATAATCTGCATGGCGCGAACCTTGGGCGCGCCGGTAATCGACCCGCCGGGAAAGGCCGCCGCCAATAAGGCAAGAGGGGAGGCGCCGGACGCGAGCTGTCCGCGCACTACGCTCACCAGATGATGCACATTAGGGTAGCTTTCCAGCTTGCAGAGTTGGGGCACATTGATACTGCCTGGCTTACATACACGGCCCAGGTCATTGCGCAGTAAATCAACGATCATGACGTTTTCAGCACGATCTTTAAGGCTGCTCGTTAGATCATTGGCCAGAGCAAGATCCTCATCAGCCGTAGCGCCCCGTGGTCGGGTGCCTTTTATAGGACGAGCCTCAACCGCGCCATTATTGCTTTTGATAAACCGCTCGGGTGAAAGAGAGAGAACGGCCTGCTGGCCCCAAGCCATGAAGCCTGAAAACGGTGTGGGCGTGGCGTTGCGTAAGCGTAAATAGGCCTGCCATTCATCGCCCTGGTAGGCAGCAGAAAAGCGCTGGGCGAGGTTAATCTGATAACAGTCGCCCGCCAGAATATAGCGCTGAACGGCTTTGAAGCGTTCAGCGTAATCGCTCTGGCTAAGCTCTGCTTGAAAGGGTTCGGTTAAGGCAAAAGGAGGGCGTTTGGGCGGCGCCTGGTCTAGCCACTCTAGAACCTGCTCTCGACGCTGCGCGGTGGCTACCAGCCACGCCCGCTTTGCTACGTGGTCAAGGGTGATGCACCAGTCATAAAGGCCCAGGCGCGCCTGAGGAAGGTGAGTCACCTGAGGTTGTTGGTGGGTCGCCAGTGAGCGCCCAAGGTCATAGCCCCAGTAGCCTATCAGCCCGCCCATAAAGGGCAGCTCGCTATGTAAAGCGTGTTGATTAACCTCCGTAGCCTGGTGCGGTAGCTGATTTAACAGCCACTGCTGCTGAGCAAAGCAATCGCCTGGCGGTAGATCCGCTATATTGAGCTGTTCACTCGCAAGCTCTGACTTGCCTGTGGCGTCCACTTCCAGCGTCGCTAAGGGGTCGCTGCTCAGAATATCGTAGCGGCCTTGAGCGACGGGGCGGCCACTATCCAAAAGTACTGCACTTGGGCGTTGGCGAAGCGAATCAAACAGCGCTAACGGGTCAGAAGAATAGGGCAGCGTAAATATCGACAATGCCGTGGTCATGGAGCAAACGCCTCGCCGGTAAAAGGCTGCTCATTTTAGAGGGCGTTGAAGGCCGACACCAGCAATGTAATCGATGTGCTTCTAACGGTTTTAGCGAGATTGTTGACACTGGTGAGAGGGATAGACTTTTTGCTTACAACCAAAGATGCATAAAATCGCCAGTATTCTATGGTTGACGCTAGAAAGGCGCGCAGCTAAAGTTTGAATACTTTCCTAATTGTCGACAATTCGCCATGAGTTCATCCATTAGCGCCCCTTATTCTGTTGATTCGTCGCTTGAAATAGCGCCGCCTGAAGTGCGCACGCTAGCCGAGCGGGTATTTCATCAACTGCAAAGCGATATTGTTCGTGGCGTCTTGGCGCCTGGCAGCAAAATCACTGAGCCCGGGCTTTCAAAAACGTACGGCATTTCTCGTGGTCCGCTTCGCGAAGCCATGCGGCGTTTAGAGTCTCATCGCTTGATTGAGCGCGTACCTCACGTCGGCGCACGCGTCGTTAAGCTCTCTATGAAAGAGCTGATAGAGCTGTTTGATGTACGCGAAGCATTGGAAAGCATGGCCGCAAGGCTAGCAGCGGAGCACATGTCGGCAGAGGAAATACAAGGCCTTCGTGATGTGCTGGCACTGCACGAAGGGCAGGCCGATTTACAGCGCGGTGAAGCTTACTATCAGCGTGAGGGTGATCTCGACTTTCATTACCGAATTGTGCAAGGCAGCCACAACAAGATGCTAATGAGCCTGCTGTGCAATGACTTGTATTACCTGGTGCGCCTTTATCGTACGCAGTTTAGTGCCAGCGGTACGCGCCCGCAGCGTGCCTTTGTTGAGCACCACCGGATCGTGGACGCCATTGAAGCAGGCGACGCCGAACTTGCTGAGCTATTAATGCGCCGCCACGTCAGTGCCTCGCGTGCCAATGTTGCCGACCGTTATGCCGCGATTCTTAAACAGCAATCATCTGAGCCTGCCGAGGAACGGCAGGCCACTACCCTTCAGGAGACACGCTAATGTCAACGCTCACCCCTGGCGCCCGTTTTAAAGCCGCCCTTGACGCCCAGCGCCCGCTGGCCATTTTAGGCACTATTAATGCGTATACGGCGATGATGGCTGAACGTGTCGGCCATCAGGCGATCTACCTTTCCGGCGGTGGGGTGGCAAATGCCTCGTTTGGACTGCCTGATTTAGGGATGACCAGCATGAACGATGTCGCCGAGGATGCGCGCCGTATCTGTGGTGCAACGGACCTGCCGTTGCTGGTGGATATTGATACCGGATGGGGCGGCGCGTTCAATATTTCCCGTACAGTGAAAGAGATGCAGCGTGCTGGCGTCGCCGCCGTTCATCTGGAGGACCAGGTGGCGCAAAAACGTTGTGGCCATCGACCCAACAAGGCAATTGTTTCCCAGGCTGAGATGGTTGATCGCATTAAAGCGGCCGCCGATGCCCGAATAGATCCCGATTTTTATCTGATTGCACGCACCGATGCTTTTCAAAAAGAGGGCCTGGACGCGGCTATTGAGCGCGCCAATGCCTGCGTTGAAGCCGGTGCGGATGCCATCTTTGCTGAAGCCGTATACACCCTTTCTGATTACCAGGCATTCTGCGAGCGAGTGGATGCCCCGATTCTGGCCAATATCACTGAGTTTGGTGCGACGCCGCTCTTTACTCAAGCCGAGCTTGGCGAGGTTGGTTGTCGCATGGTGCTTTACCCGCTCTCTGCGTTTCGAGCGATGAACGCTGCTGCCCTGAATGTCTATCAAAGCATTCTGGATAATGGCCATCAAAAAGAAGTCGTTAACACCATGCAGACGCGCGATGAACTCTACGATTTCCTCAACTATCACGATTTCGAGCAGAAACTGGATGCGTTATTCGCCGAAAAGGGTGAAGAGCCGCAATGAGGCGCGCACGACAACACTGTCATCTGCAATTAATGATAGGTACAACGATAAGCACACCAGGAGACTCGTCATGGCTGATAAACCGCTAGCGGGAGCAGGGCTGCGTGGACAAAGTGCGGGAACTACCGCCTTGTGTACTGTTGGAAAGACTGGCTCGGGCCTAACGTACCGTGGCTTTGATATCAAAGAGCTGGCTGAAAAGGCTAAATTTGAAGAAGTAGCGTACCTGCTCTTGAAAGGTAAATTGCCTAATCAGGCAGAGCTTGACGACTACATCCGCAAATTAAAGGGCTTGCGTGGGTTGCCCGATGCGCTGAAAACGGTGCTTGAGCAAATTCCGAAAGATGCTCACCCGATGGATGTCATGCGGACCGGCACCTCCATGTTGGGCAATCTTGAAACCGAAGAGAGTTTTGACGAGCAGCAGGACGTTGCTGATCGGCTGCTGGCCGTGTTGCCTTCGATCATTTGCTACTGGTATCGCTACTCTCATGACGGAGTGCGGATTGATACCCAAACCGACGCTGCATCGGTTGGCGGGCACTTCTTGCATCTACTGCGTGGCGAGCCGGCCTCTGAGCTCCATGCGCGAGTGATGAACGTATCGCTTATTTTATATGCCGAGCATGAGTTTAATGCGTCGACCTTTACCGCCCGGGTGTGTGCCTCAACGCTTTCTGATATGCACTCTTGCGTCACTGGCGCCATCGGTTCGCTGCGTGGCCCGCTGCATGGCGGTGCCAATGAAGCGGCCATGGCGATGATCGAAAACTGGAAATCGCCAGAAGAAGCGGAAAGCCAGATCATGGGCATGCTTGAGCGCAAAGATAAAATTATGGGATTTGGCCACGCGATTTATCGCGAGTCTGATCCACGCAACGAGATCATCAAGCAGTGGGCCAAAAAGCTTGCCGATGACGTAGGCGATACGGTGCTTTATCCCGTATCTGAAAGGGTCGAAGAAGTGATGTGGCGTGAGAAAAAGCTGTTCTGCAACGCAGACTTCTTCCATGCCAGCGCCTATCACTTTATGGATATCCCCACCAAGCTGTTCACACCAATTTTTGTCATGTCCCGGCTAACGGGGTGGGCCGCACATGTCTTTGAACAGCGGGCCAATAACCGGATTATCCGTCCCAGCGCCGACTACATCGGTCCTGAAAAAAGCGAATGGGTCCCCATTGAGGCGCGTGATTAATCAGCGTGCGGCCCGGCAGCTTGCTTGCCGGGCGTTTTTTTAGCTCCCTTTTCATGAGTTTGCTTGCTATGAATAGCCAATATCGTCAACCACTGCCAGGCACCAGCCTTGATTACTTTAATGCGCGCCAAGCCGTTGAGGATATTCAGCCAGGAGCCTACGCCACGCTCCCTTACACATCACGCGTGCTGGCAGAGCAATTGGTACGCCGCTGTGATCCTGAGCTTCTCACCGATGCCCTTAAGCAGCTTATTGAACGCCGACGCGACCTGGACTTCCCTTGGTATCCTGCGCGGGTGGTATGCCACGATATTCTAGGCCAGACGGCGCTGGTTGATTTGGCCGGGCTGCGCGATGCCATCGCTGAGAAGGGCGGTGACCCGGCCAAGGTCAATCCCGTTGTCCCCACCCAACTGATTGTTGACCACTCGTTGGCGGTAGAGCACCCGGGTTTTGAAGAGGGGGCTTTTGAGAAAAATCGCGCCATTGAAGACCGGCGCAACGATGACCGCTTCCACTTTATCAACTGGACCAAAACGGCTTTTGAAAACGTTGATGTTATCCCGCCTGGCAACGGCATCATGCACCAGATCAATCTGGAGAAAATGTCGCCGGTAGTGCAGAACCGGGACGGCATTGCTTATCCTGATACCTGCGTGGGCACCGATAGCCATACCCCCATGGTGGACGCGCTCGGGGTTATTTCAGTCGGCGTGGGTGGCCTGGAGGCTGAAAGCGTCATGCTTGGGCGCGCTTCCATGATGCGCTTGCCCGATATCGTCGGGGTAGAGCTGACCGGTAAGCTGCAGCCAGGAATCACGGGCACCGATATGGTGTTGGCGATCACCGAGTTTCTGCGTAAAGAGCGCGTGGTCGGTGCCTATCTGGAATTTTATGGCGAAGGCGCCGATGCGCTGACGGTCGGTGATCGCGCCACGATTTCGAACATGACGCCCGAGTACGGTGCGACGGCGGCGATGTTCTATATCGATAGCCAAACCATCGATTACTTGAAGCTCACCGGTCGTGAAGATGAGCAGGTGGCGCTGGTAGAGACCTATGCCAAGCACACCGGCCTTTGGGCGGACAGCCTGACGCAGGTTGAGTACGAGCGGGTGCTGAGCTTTGATCTTTCATCGGTCGCGCGGACGCTGGCAGGGCCTTCCAACCCACATGCGCACCTGCCGACTTCCGAGCTGGCTCAGCGCGGTATTGCGGTAGGGCTCGATGCAGCACGCGAAGAAGAGAAAGCGGGCAAAATGCCTGATGGCGCCGTTATTATCGCCGCCATTACCAGCTGCACCAATACGTCCAACCCGCGCAATATGGTGGCGGCTGGGTTAATTGCGCGCAACGCCAACCGGCTCGGCTTGTTGCGTAAACCCTGGGTAAAGTCATCCTTGGCGCCTGGTTCAAAAACGGTCAAGATGTACCTGGAAGAAGCCGGCTTGATGAATGAGCTGGAGGATCTGGGGTTTGGCGTGGTGGCTTATGCGTGCACCACCTGTAACGGCATGTCGGGTGCGCTTGACCCTGTTATTCAGCAGGAAATTATCGACCGGGACCTTTACGCCACGGCAGTGCTTTCCGGTAACCGCAACTTTGATGGGCGGATTCACCCCTACGCCCAGCAGGCCTTTTTGGCCTCGCCGCCATTAGTGGTTGCTTACGCCATTGCAGGCACTATTCGCTTTGATATTGAAAAAGACGTGCTGGGGATCGACCAGGCGGGGAATCCCGTTACCTTGAAGGATATCTGGCCAGCCGATGAAGAGATCGACGCTATTGTGAAATCCTCGGTGAAGCCCGAGCAGTTCCGCCAGACCTATATCCCCATGTTCGATATTGATAAAAGCGCGCGTGCCCAGGTTAACCCGCTATACGACTGGCGCCCCCAGAGTACCTACATTCGTCGCCCACCTTACTGGGAGGGCAATATGGCGAAAGAGCGTACCTTGAAAGGCATGCGCCCGCTGGCAATCTTGCCGGACAATATCACCACCGATCACCTATCGCCTTCCAACGCCATTCAGCTTAACAGCGCGGCGGGTGAGTATTTGGCGAAAATGGGCCTGCCGGAGGAGGACTTCAACTCCTATGCGACTCATCGCGGCGATCACCTCACCGCCCAGCGCGCTACCTTTGCCAATCCCAAGCTGTTTAACGAAATGGTCCGCGATGAAGAAGGCAATGTCGTTCAGGGATCGCTGGCGCGGGTCGAACCTGAAGGGGAAGTGACCCGCATGTGGGAAGCTATCGAAACCTACATGGCGCGTAAGCAGCCGCTGATCATTATTGCTGGCGCCGATTATGGCCAAGGCTCATCAAGAGACTGGGCTGCCAAAGGTGTGGCGCTCGCGGGTGTGGAAGCCATTGCTGCTGAAGGGTTTGAGCGTATTCATCGCACAAACCTGATTGGTATGGGCGTAATGCCGCTAGAGTTTGAGCCGGGAACCACGCGCACGACATTAGGCCTGGATGGCACCGAAACCTTTGATGTTGAGGGGGCTGTTTCGCCGGGCGCGATGCTTACGCTGGTGATCCATCGTCAAAACGGGGGCAGCGAGCGCGTAGCGGTCAAATGCCGCCTGGATACCGCCGAGGAAGTATCAATTTACGCCGCCGGTGGTGTGCTGCAGCGCTTTGCTCAGGACTTCCTCGAGTCAACGGCTGCGTAAGTGCCGGGTTATTTTTCGGAGTGAACAAGATGACTGATGTCGCCAACGCCCGCCATGTGCCGCAAATAAAAATCCCCGCCACCTATATGCGTGGCGGTACCAGCAAAGGCGTGTTTTTTAAATTAAGCGATTTACCCCAGGCTGCTCAGGTGCCGGGCGAGGCGCGTGACAAGCTGCTGCTGCGTGTGATTGGAAGCCCCGACCCGTACGAAAAACAGATTGACGGTATGGGCGGCGCGACCTCAAGCACCAGTAAAACGGTCATTCTTTCCAAAAGCCACTCGGCTGATCACGATGTGGATTATGTGTTTGGCCAAGTATCCATCGATAAGCCCTACGTGGATTGGAGCGGCAACTGCGGCAATCTTTCGGCGGCGGTAGGCCCATTTGCCGTAGCGAACGGGCTGGTTGATCCGGCACGTCTGCCTGAAAACGGTGTGGTCGAGGTGAGAATCTGGCAGGTCAATATCCAGAAAACTATCGTATCGCAGGTGCCCATCGTGAATGGGGAGGTTCAGGAGACCGGCGATTTCGAGTTGGATGGCGTGACCTTTCCCGCCGCCGAAATTCCCGTGGCTTTTATGGACCCGGCTGACGGCGAGGGGGCGATTTTTCCCACCGGCAACCTGGTGGATGACCTGAATGTGCCAGGTGTGGGTATTCTGAAAGCTACCCTTATCAATGCAGGTATCCCCACGGTGTTTATTAATGCCGCTGATATTGGTTACCGCGGTACCGAGCTGCAAAACGCCATCAATGGCGACGGTAAAGCATTAAGTATGTTTGAGACTATCCGTGCCCATGGCGCTGTACGTATGGGGTTGATAGGGGATGTCAGTGAGGCTGCGAGCCGCCAACATACGCCCAAGGTAGCGTTTGTTGGGCCGCCAACTGATTATGTTTCCTCGAGCGGTCAGACCGTTAACGCTGGTGATATCGATCTGGTGGTGCGGGCGCTGTCCATGGGTAAATTGCATCACGCCATGATGGGCACTGCCGCCGTGGCAATTGCTGCTGCCGCTGCGATAGACGGTACGCTGGTTAATTTGGCGGCCGGAGGCGGAAAGCGTCAGTCCGTTACGTTTGGCCACCCGTCGGGCAGTTTGCGCGTTGGCGCAGAGGCCAATCTGGTTGACGGGCACTGGCAGATTGATCAGGCCATTATGAGCCGCAGCGCGCGCGTGCTAATGGAAGGTGCGGTACGCGTACCGGGCGACAGCTTTTAACTCACTGCATTGATTGGGAGGCGACTCCATGAATGTCACAGCGGAGATAAACGAGCGGCCAGAATACGATGATGAGCTACAGCTAATCGCTGATTATGTGCTGAGCTTTGATACTCCCTCGCCGGCGGCACTGTCTACGGCTCGTTACTGCTTAATGGATACGTTGGGCTGTGGGCTTCTGGCGCTGCGTTTTCCAGAGTGCACCAAGCATCTTGGCCCGCTGGTAGAAGGTACCCAGGTGCCATTTGGGGCGCGTGTGCCGGGCACTTCGCTACGCCTTGACCCGGTAAAAGCGGCCTGGGATATCGGCGCAACTATCCGCTGGCTGGATTATAACGATACCTGGCTTGCCGCCGAGTGGGGGCATCCTTCTGACAACCTGGGTGGCATCCTGGCGGTTGCCGATCACCTGTCGCAAAAGCGGGTTGCCCAGGGGGATGCGCCTCTGACGATGCGTGATGTGTTGAACGCCATGATCATGGCGCATGAAATTCAGGGAGTGCTGGCCCTGGAAAACAGCTTCAACAGGGTGGGGCTGGATCATGTACTGTTGGTGAAAGTGGCTTCGACGGCGGTGGTTGCCAAGCTAATGGGCGCTACGCGCGAGCAGTTGCTGGCCGCGCTTTCCCATGCGTGGGTAGACGGCCAGAGCCTGCGCACCTACCGACATGCACCCAACGCCGGGTCGCGCAAAAGCTGGGCGGCTGGCGATGCCACTTCCCGAGGCGTTCGCTTGGCGGATATGGCGTTGCGCGGTGAGATGGGTATTCCCAGCGCGCTCAGCGCACCGCAATGGGGGTTTTACGATGTGTCCTTTAGCCATAGTAATAAAGACCTGAGCCTTAAACCTGAAGTAGAGCGGCGCCTGCGTTTTCAGCGTGAGTTTGGGTGCTATGTGATGGAAAACATTCTATTCAAAATTGCTTTCCCGGCGGAGTTCCATGCCCAAACCGCCTGCGAAGCGGCCGTACTTCTGCACGCTCAGGTAAAAGAGCGCTTGGCTGATATTGAGCGCATTGTGATTACCACACATGATTCAGCGATTCGGATAATTTCCAAAACCGGAGCGTTGGCTAACCCCGCTGACCGCGATCACTGCCTGCAATACATGACGGCCGTGCCGCTTATCTTTGGCTCGCTTACCGCCGAGCACTATGAAGACAGCTTTCATGCGGCTCATCCGCTAATTGATGTACTGCGCGACAAAATGGTGGTCGAGGAGAATAGCGACTATTCAGCGGATTACCACGACCCGCAGAAACGCTCTATAACGAATGCGGTACAGGTCTTTTTCCGTGATGGTAGTGCAACAGACAAAGTTGCAGTGGAGTATCCGATAGGCCATCAGCGACGTCGAGAAGAGGGAATGCCGCTATTGGTCGATAAGTTTGAGCGCCATCTCGCCACCCGTTTCCCTGCATTTCGCTGCGAAAAGATTAGCCAGCTCTGCGGCAATCAAGCGACGCTTGAAGCAATGCCGGTGGATCAATTCATGTCACTTTGGATGATTTAAAAGTTTGCCTAGTCACGAGGTCACGGGCAGTAATGCGGAAGAGAGAGGAGTCGTTAGGTGAGCTTTTCAATGTTGGGTATGTGATAAACACTTGCCCGGCAAACAGCTGCTGTGCTGCCGCCGGGCAATAGTAATCCTGCTATGTTGCAGGGCTTACTGCAGGGCTTACTTCAGGGCTTTAGTCTTCGAGTACGATTTGGTCGCGCATGCGATCTACGGTTGCTGCGCCGATGCCGCTGACGCGCGTTAAATCATCAATACTTGCAAATTCTCCCTTGGTATCACGCTCTTCGATAATGGCGGTAGCGCGGCTTGGTCCAATGCCGGGAAGCTCGCTCAACAGCTCGGCGTTGGCGGTATTAACATTGATAGGCGCGACGGCTTGAGCCAGTGCGCTACTGGATAATCCCAGACTTAAACTAAGTAACAGGGCGGCAAACAAGCTTTTTAATGTCATGTTCATTACGCGTATTGTTCCTTTTGTCGATAAAGAAAAGTAGCACAACCGGGCACTGTACTAACGAACACTGCATTAGTGGGTGCCTCAATTAACTTAACGCGTTTGCTACCTGATTGTTGTCAGTGATGTAGGACACTATTTGTAGGAGTTTCGCTTGTACGGGTTAGTAAATTGCTTACAAACGGTTTGTGTTGGGCTGATATAATGCTTAAAAATGCGTATGGAGTAGTGTTGTGTCTGAATCCCCGTTGATTATCGCGCTTGATTACCCGTCACTTGACGCCGCCTTGTGCATGGCGGACCAGCTAGACCCCGCCCGGTGTCGTTTAAAAGTAGGTAAAGAGCTTTATACCCGCAGCGGCCCGGCTATCCTTGAAGCGCTGCATGGGCGCGGGTTCGACGTGTTCCTTGACCTCAAGTTTCATGATATTCCCAATACGGTGGCGGGGGCTGTTCAGGCCGCAGCAGAGCAAGGCGTCTGGATGGTGAATGTGCACGCCAGCGGTGGCCGCAAGATGATGGAGGCAGCCGCCGAGCGTTTGGTTAGCCAAGGTTTAGACACGCACCTTATCGCTGTGACCGTATTAACCAGCCTCCAGGAAAGCGACCTGTGTGAAGTGGGGTTAAACGTTTCGCCCGCCGAACAGGTGGAGCGCTTGGCGCAGTTGACCCAACAAAGCGGCCTGCACGGCGTTGTATGTTCAGCCCAAGAGGCGTCACATTTAAAGGCCGTGTGTGGTGAGTCGTTTTTAAAAGTAACGCCCGGTATTCGGCCGAGTTTTGCCGCCGTTAACGATCAGCAGCGTATTATGACGCCGAGCGAAGCGATGCAGGCAGGGAGTACACATTTGGTGATAGGGCGGCCTGTTACTCAGGCGTCTGACCCCATGGCGGCGCTGGCGGCTATCGAAGCAGAGCTTCAGTAGCACGATATGTGTGCGGGTTTGTTTACTCGCCCTCTACGCCGGTAATCGGCTTGGTAGTGCCCCAGCGGCGGCAGCTGGGGCATTGCCAGGCAAGGGCATCACTCGTAAAACCACAGCGCCTGCATTGATGGCGTGGACGATCTTTTAAAAGCGCATCCGTGTGGTATTTCAGCAGTGATAAGCGAGTGTCCGGCGCCGCTCTTCCACTTAGCTTCTGGCTTTCGACATACAGATCCAGCAGATAGTCCAACCCGCCAAGGCTCGGCGCATCACGTAGCCAGTTTCCGGTTAACTCAATGGCGGTATCCACGCCATCCCGCTGGTGAATAAGCTCGCCAAGCATCACGATAACGCTGGTGTAAGGTGCCTGGCCCAGTAGACGGTATAAGTGCTTCTCCAGACCTGCTATATCGTCGTTACGCGCATAGGCCCGCTGAAGGGTTGGCAGCATGGTTGGGATATGCGCGGCATCCTGCTCAGGAATATGGTCAAGACGTTCTATCGCGCGGCCATAGTGGCCGTTATCCATCTCAAGATCCGCCAACAGTAGTGTGGCGCGAATGCAACGTTCATCCAGCAGTAAGGCTTTTTTTAGATGCTTTTTCGCGAGCGCACGGCTGGACTGTTGGATCTCTTCTATGGCCAGCTCGCATAGCCAGTGTGACGCTGGGCGTCGCATACCTGGGTGCTGCTTTAGCAGGGGTTGGATTACCTCTAAAGCGGTTTGCCACTCCTTTTCGCGCTCCAGAAGATCCACCAGTAGCTGCTTGGCAGCATAGCGGCGATCATCGTCGGTGGATTGCTCAAGCAGCGAGTGCAGCAGTCTCTGGGCACGGTCATGAACACCTAGCGCTATAAAATCGCGCGCAAGCTCAAGCTGGATGCGCTCGTTGGTGCCATGCGATAGGGCCGGGCGTGCAAGCAGGTTTTGGTGAATACTGACGGCTTTGTCTGCCTCGCCACGCGTGCGAAAGAGTTTACCCAGCGCGATATGGGTATCTACCGTATCGCTATTAACATCAAGTGCACTGATAAACGTGTTAATGGCTTCATCGGGTTGCTCATTCAGCAGGTAATTTAACCCAACGAAATATTCGCGCGACAGTTGAGAAGGCGGCGCTGTTGGCGCTTGCCGGTGGCGCCGGGCGGCGTATCGAATACCTAGCCCGAAGCCTATGGCAATCGCTACCAATAGTAGCCCTAGCAGCATGACATCATGCATTTACGCTAGTTCCTTAAACTCCTGGGTGCGTAAACGATCAAGCTCTTTGCGCTGCTGTTTGTTATGGCGCTCGCTGCGTGCAAGACGTGCTTTCAATCGTACGTATACCCCCATCATTGCGAGCATGCCGAGTATGACGCCAAACGTTAATGTCGCCAGCAGCCATACCGAGAGTGTGATGGGGGGGAGTTCAACCCAGATCAGATTCAAGGCAATGGTTTGCTGATTGTTGACGGCAAACAAGATGCCTACCAGTAAAACAACCAGCAAAATAATGGCGAGAATCAGCCCTTTAATCCAACGCATGAGAGTTTCCTAGTCAGTGACGTTCGCAGTATGACCCTATTGTGTATGAGTCTTGGCGCGACGTCATCCCACAGTCACAGATTATCAAAGTATGGCGGCTTCGGGCTCTGTGTTAGTAACCCAGCGCACGGCTGGCATCTACCTGTTCGCGCAGCTCTTTGCCGGGCTTAAAGTGCGGTACATATTTACCGTCCAGCTCGACCGGGTCGCCCGTTTTGGGGTTGCGGCCAGTACGCGGCTCACGGAAATGCAGTGAGAAACTGCCAAAGCCACGTATTTCTACACGACCGCCGCTGGAAAGAGCGTCCGTCATATCATCCAGTATAATACGTACCGCCGTCTCGACGTCTTTGGCGGATAGCTCCGGTTGACGCATCGCGATTTGTTCGATTAGTTCAGATTTTGTCATCGGTTGGCTCCCTGTAAACGGTGAAGGCTGCCGTTAATAATAGCGGCTGACCTTGATAACCTCGAATTCAGCATACTGTGCAAATTGATATTAAACAATTCAGATAAAACAAGGTACTAGACTGAATAACAGCATAGGCGAAGCTTGGCGCTGGCGCGACCCTTTAGCTTAGGTATACTGACGCTTCATTTTTACCAATGAAAGAGGCTGACCTTGAACGACGATACATCCCCAGCAGCCGTGCTACGTAAGCGACTCTACTGGCATTCGCGTCGCGGTATGTGGGAGCTTGATCTGTTGCTGATCCCGTTTTTAGAAAAACGCTTTGACACACTGAGCGAAGAGGAGCAGTTGACTTATCAGCGCCTAATTGAAGAAGAAGACCAAGACTTGTTTGTTTGGCTCATGCACCGTGAATGGCCTGAAGACCCAGCGTTAAAGCATATGGTGAAAATGATCGTTGAGCATGCAGAAAACACCGATAATTCTGCCTATCGTACCCTCTAAAACGGCAGGCCTGCTTCACTCGGGTTTGGCGATGGGGCTCTGTTCGTTGAGCTACTGGGTATTGGGGCTTTGGGTAGGCAGCGGCATTACCTTTGTCATCAGCCTTTTGCTATGGCGTACTCTCCATAGGCAAGTCCATGGCGTGCTTTATCTAAGCAAGCGTGATACGGCTATTTATGGCCGTTGGCGAAAGCCCTATGGAGAGCTGAGCGATGAAGTGGTGGTTCGCTGTGATTACCTGGGGCCTTGGTTGGTGGGCTTGTGGGTGGGGCCACAGCGGCTCTGGCTGTGGCCCGATAGTTTCTCTCGTCATCATCACCGTTTGTTGCGCCGCTTATACCACCGTGCCGGGCATTAAATCCGCCAGCGTTAAACAAGAAACCGCAGGGGCGGGAAGGTGAGATGGCCAATCCATAGAGTAATGTAACCCGCGTGATTCATGCCGTTTCGATGCAGCGATAACGGTTAGTTGAGCCAGCCTGATTGCTTGACGTAACTGCATGTACTCAGGTTGAAACTGGCCGGCTCCTAAGCGTTCCAAACGCTTATCCAATAACGCCAACTGCTCATGGGCGGCAGCTAATCCTGAGTTGCTGCGTACAATCGACACCTGTTGGCTCATCGTGGTTCGTAGCTCGTGGCGCCATTGAGCCAGTAGGTCCTGCTCTTCAACGCTTAATAACCGGGCGGACGGTGGTAGGGGCGTAATGGGCGGCGTGTGCCATTCGTTGAGATGTTGTTCTCGAAGTGCGCTTGCACAGCTACGCGCATACACCAGGCACTCCAATAGTGAGTTGCTGGCCATGCGGTTGGCACCATGTAGGCCGGTACAGGCAGCTTCACCGACTGCATAAAGCCCCGGTATGCCTGTCGCGCCCTGATGATCGGTGGCAATGCCCCCGCAGCTATAATGGGCGGCGGGGACGACAGGGATGGGTTGTTGGGTGATATCAACCCCGCGCGAGGCGCAGTGTGCCAAAATGGTTGGGAAGTGGTGGTGAATAGCTTTTTCACCAAGGTGGCGGATATCCAGCCATACGTGCCCTTGGGTGCCTTGCTGAATTTGAGCATCGATGGCTCGCGCAACAACGTCCCTGGGAGCAAGTTCTGCGCGAGGATCAATGGCTGGCATAAACCGCTCACCGGCTTCATTGAGCAAGTAACCACCTTCGCCACGTACCGCTTCGCTAATTAAAAACGCGGGGCCGTCAGGATCATACAGGCTGGTCGGGTGAAACTGCTGGAACTCCAGGTTCATTAATCGCGCGCCAAGCTCCGCAGCCATCATCATGCCTTCGCCGCTACCGGGGGTAGGGGTTGTGGTATGGCGATAAAGGCCGCTAGCGCCACCGGTGGCTAGCGTGGTGTAAGTCGCGGTGAGTGTTTGCCGTTGTCGCTCTGTATCGACGCCATAGGCACCTGTGCAGTGCCCGTGGCAGTTTTGGAGTAACCCTAAAATAGTGATATCGCGGCGCAGGGTAATATTGGCATGCGCGGCGACTTTGTCTTGCAGGGTGTCTACCACAGCGCGCCCCGTGGCGTCGTCGGCATGAATAATACGCCGGGCGTTATGGCCGCCTTCACGGGTCAGGTGATACGGATAGCAAGCGTCAGGGGCGGGGTCCGGGGTAAAGTGTACCCCTTGATCAATTAACCATTGGATGGCCGCCGGGCCGTGGGTAACGGTAAAACGTACAGCCTGCTCATCACATAACCCGTCACCAGCGACAAGTGTGTCACGAATATGCGCTCCTAGGTTGTCTTCGGGGGAGAGCACCGCTGCAATGCCACCCTGGGCCCATCGACTGGCGCCTTTATCATTGTGGGCTGGATTTACCAGTGTCACCGACAGGTGGTCGGCAATGTCCAGGGCGAGGGTTAACCCGGCGACGCCGCCGCCAATAATTAATACATCCGTTGTTGGCGTGCTCATGCGGCCCGCTCCTTGTTTTTGCTATCTGGCGCTATGGCGCATAAAAGGTAAGTGCATCGCGTAGTCATTAGCCGTTGACGATGTATAGACGCAAAAAAATCCGCGTCGATCAAAATGATCTCGCAGATAATAAAGTCATAGGGGGAGATAAAAACAATGGTGCCCGGAGCCGGACTTGAACCGGCACGGAGTTACCTCCGAGAGATTTTAAGTCTCTTGCGTCTACCAATTTCGCCATCCGGGCAGTGCAATTGGTGTATCGTTGCACTTAACACAAAAGTGGAGGCTGGAGTCGGAATCGAACCGGCGTACACGGAGTTGCAGTCCGCTGCATAACCACTCTGCCATCCAGCCTAAAGAGTCGATGGAGTGGGAAGATAGATTCGACCGGGCTGGCGTTCCAGCTCTCGACCTAACCTGCTTGCCGCACAATCCAAGTTGGAGCGGGAAAAGAGATTCGAACTCTCGACCCTCGCCTTGGCAAGGCGATGCTCTACCACTGAGCTATTCCCGCTCGACTCGAGGGCGAATTATACGCATCGTTGAGCGGTTGTCAATCATCAATGATGCAAACATCCCCTTCGAGGAATCAACTGCTTACATGGAGCGGCTAAGGTGCGGCCAGGCAGCCTTTAAATATTGGATCATGGACCAAAGCGTTAAGGCCGCAGCGACGTACAGCACTACCACACCCAGTAGGGCGATCTCGTGTGTGGGCGGCAGCGCCAAAAGGATCAGCAGGGCCACCATCTGGAGCGTGGTTTTAAGCTTGCCTATCCAGGAAACCGCGACCAAACCCCGCTTGCCCATTTCTGCCATCCATTCGCGCAGGGCCGATATGACGATTTCACGGCCAATAATGACAAGCGCAGGCAAGGTCAGAATGAGTGTGTCGTAGCGCTCAATCAGCAGCGCGAGTGCCACAACGACCATTAGTTTGTCGGCCACTGGGTCTAAGAAAGCGCCAAAGGGTGTTGACTGATTCCAGCGGCGGGCCAAATAGCCATCTAGCCAATCGGTCATCGAGGCTAGCGCAAAAAGGCCAGCCGCCAGCGGCATGCTCCAATTAAAAGGCAAGTAGAACAGCACAACGAGCAAGGGAATAAAGGCAACTCTTGCCAGTGTAAGTACGTTGGGTATATTCATCGCGACTGGCGATCCTTACCGGAGAGTCATTAAATTCGAAATGTAGTAAAGGCTATTCTATCCGCCTTAGCGACTAGCATCTATGCCCAATGGTGGTTTATCCATTCAGGGCCAAATAAATACTCTCTGCAAGTGCGGCGCTAATGCCAGGGACTCTTGCCAGCTCGGCGCGGCTCGCTTTCTGCACACCTTGCAATCCGCCAAAAAAACGTAACAACTCACGGCGCCGTTTAGGACCAATGCCGGGAATGTCTTGCAGAGTAGAAGTGCGCCTGGCCTTGTCGCGCTGGGCTCGGTGGCCTGCAATTGCAAAACGGTGCGATTCATCCCGGATATGCTGAATTAAGTGCAGAGCAGGGGACGCGGGATCCAAGGGAAGTGGGTTATCCGATGTTTCCAAAAAGAGTGTCTCAAGCCCGGCTTTGCGTGTGGTGCCTTTGGCAACGCCTAGCAAAATGATCGTGGTAATGCCGAGTTGGTTGAGCACCTCTCGGGCCATATTAAGCTGACCTTTGCCGCCATCGACAATCAAAATATCCGGGGCGATGGCTTCGCCGCTTTCTACGCGTTTCAGCCTTCGCGTCAGCGCTTGCTGCATGGCGGCGTAATCATCGCCCGCCGCCACGCCTTCTATGCGGAAATGGCGATAGTCGCTCTTGCGCGGTCCTTGATGGTCAAAGACCACGCAGGAGGCCACGGTGGCTTCACCCTGGCTATGGCTGATATCGAAACACTCAAGCCGTTCGGGCATGGATTCAAGGCCCAGTGCTTTCTGAAGCGCTGCAAAGCGTTGGGTGAGCTGCGTATGGTTCGCCAATTGAGACGCTAACTGCTGCTCAGCATTGGTCATCGCCAGTTGCTGCCACTGGGCGCGATGCCCGCGTACCTGGCTTGTCACACGAATACGCTTGCCCGCTTGCTGTGTGAGCGCCTCGGCAATCAGGTCGCTGTCATCCAGCGCATGGCTGGTAATGACTTCACTGGGCACGTTATGCGGCTGGCCAAAATAGTACTGGCTCACCACCTCGGTCAGTAGGGTTTCTGGGGAAAGGTCTAGACCGTTTTTGGGCGCATGGTGGCGGGCGCCGAGCATGCGCCCATCGCGAACGCTTAACACCGAAACGCCTAGCGCGCCTGGCCGTTGGGCGAGCGCGAAAATATCGGCATCGCCGTTCTGGTTATCGACAAACTGGCGCTGCTGTAGCTGGCGTAATTGCTGTATCTGGTCACGGAAGCGGGCAGCCTCCTCAAAATCCAGGTCTTGGCTGGCGGCTTCCATCGCCTCGGTCAGCGCTTGGGTTACGTGCTCACTTTTGCCTTCCAGACACATAACGGCGTGTTCAACGTCGCGGCGGTAATCCTCTTCTGCAATGTAGTCTACGCAAGGAGCGCTACAGCGCTGGATTTGATGCTGTAGGCACGGACGAGAGCGATGGGCAAAAACACTGTCTTCGCAGTTGCGAATGCGGAAGATTTTTTGCATGAGTGACAGGCTTTCGCGTACCGCGCCGCTGCTGGGATAGGGGCCCAAATAGCGGCCGTCGTCACGCCGTTGACGTGCGCGTTTATATTCAAGTCTGGGATAGTTGTGGCGGTCGGTGACGAAGATAAACGGGTAGGACTTATCATCCCGTAATAAAATATTGTAGGGTGGGCGAAGCTCCTTGATCAGGGTTTGCTCAAGGAGCAGTGCCTCGGTTTCGCTGCGGGTTACGGTGATTTGAATATCCGCAATCCGTGCCACCATCGCCTGCGTTTTAGTGTTCAGCTGGCCACGAAAATAGCTGGCAAGGCGGGCTTTTAAGCGTTTCGCTTTGCCTACATAGAGCGTATCGCTGTGTTCATCAAGCATACGGTAAACGCCGGGGGAGGTGCTTACCGAGCTTAAAAACTGTTTTGCATTAAATGTCATTGCACCGTATCGAACGCCGAGGAGTGGCTAAGGATGTTAGGTTTATCCCTGACTGGCGTCAAAGCCATCCACTAGCCCATGACGTAGTGCCAGGTGTGTCAGTTCGACATCGGTGGCCACCTGAAGTTTATCAAATAGCCGATAGCGGTATGTATTCACGGTTTTGGGACTCAAATGCAAGCGGTCAGAAATATCCTGAACGCGCTGACAGTTGACGATCATTAATGCAATTTGTAGCTCGCGATGGGAGAGATGGCTAAACGGGTTGTCTTCGTTAGTAAAGTGAGACAAGGCCAAGCGCTGGGCTATCTCTTGGCTGACGTAGCGACGACCATGAAATACCTGGCGGATCGCATCGGTCATTTCTGTTGCGCCGGCGCCCTTGCTTAAAAACCCTGATGCGCCAGCCTCCAACATGCGGCGTAGTACGCTGTCTTCCATGTGCGCCGTTAAGATCAGTACCTTGATATCTTCCATCGTACGATGGATGCGGCGCGTTGCTTCCAGCCCGCCTATCCCCGGCATGCGTATGTCCATCAGGACAATGTCCGGTTTTAAATGACGGCACTGGGTGACTGCGCTTTCGCCATCGTCGACCTCACCGACAATTTTGATATCGCTCTCTTCATTTAGCAGATGAGCAATACTGGTTCTTACCAGATGATGATCATCGGCGATTAGAACGTTGATCAAGGGGGCTGGCTCCTGCGTGGAAACATAGTGGGCTCAGAAGGTAGCCTCTGACGCTGACCCATAGAGTGCCACAGCTGACTATAAAGTAGAATTAGCAAATGCGTATTTGAATGGGTTCTTGACCTTGGTCCGGTTTCATAATAGCATGCGCCTCGCTTAGTCCGTAAGGGCGACGGCATTGGGGCCTTAGCTCAGCTGGGAGAGCGCAACACTGGCAGTGTTGAGGTCAGCGGTTCGATCCCGCTAGGCTCCACCAGAATTAATCGAAAAAGCCTCGCTATTCATAGCGAGGCTTTTTCGTATGTGTGTATCAATGGCTCTTGGGTGATAGTTGCCTAAAACTCGCCATCTGATGCAAAACATCAATATCAATAGCCACCAAACAGGGTTCTTTGGTGGCTATTGATGCGGGTTTATTCGCTAACCTGGCCAAGCAGTAAAAACTCGATTAACGCCTTTTGCGCGTGCAAGCGGTTTCCAGCTTCTTGCCACACCACTGCGCGGGGGTCATCAAGCAGCGTATGGCTGATCTCTTCGCCACGGTGTGCAGGCAGACAGTGTAAGAACAGTACATCGCTTTGCGCCTGATCCAGCATGGTTTCTGTGACCTGGAAGCCGGAAAAATCCGCTTCACGCTTGGCCTGCTCTTCCTCTTGACCCATGGACGCCCAAACATCGGTGGTCACCAGGTCTACGCCCTGAATGGCTGCCTGCGGGTCGTGCATTAGTGTGACATGATCCCCAGCGGCCTCCATGATGTCGGCGCGTGGTTCGTAGCCTTTCGGGCAGCAAATGCGAAGATGGAAATCAAACTGGCGCGCCGCGTTAATCCACGAGTGACACATGTTGTTGCCGTCGCCAATCCAGACGGCGGTGCGGCCCTTAACGCTTCCGCGTAGCTCGGTCCAGGTCATCACATCGGCCAGTAGCTGGCAGGGGTGATAGTCATCGCTTAACGCGTTAATGACGGGAACGCTGCTGGCGCTGGCATAGGTTTCAAGGCCCGCATGAGAGAAGGTGCGGATCATAACGGCATCGACCATCTCGGAAAGCACGCGAGCGGTGTCTTCGATTGGCTCGCCGCGCCCTAACTGAGTGTCGCGCGGAGATAAGAACAGCGCGTGCCCGCCAAATTGCGCCATGCCGGTTTCAAACGATACGCGTGTACGTGTCGACGATTTTTCAAAGATCATCGCCAGCGTTCGGTTCGCCAGCGGCGCATACTCCGGCCCGTTGGCTTTAAGATCTGTTTTAATTTTAATGGCACGCTGAATCAAATAACTCAGTTCATCAGGCGTCAAATCCAGCAGGGTAAGGAAATGGCGTGTCGCCATGGTTGCTTCTCTCCGCGTAAAAACACCATCCTAGCGAGGCGGCGGGGGATGCGCAACGCGAACGGCACGCGTAGAATGGCCTCCAAAGATTAAGGCCGAGTACCGTACTCAGGTATTAAGGCAGGCGTCAGGCGCCTGGGTGATCTACGGTTTATTTCGTGCGTATACTGACCTTCGTTGCGCTAGTTCTTTACTTAAGGAGTACTTTTATGAGCACAACAGCCGAAAATATTCAGCGTCAAATTAGCGAAAATCCCATTTTGCTTTACATGAAAGGCTCGCCTCAGCTGCCGCAGTGTGGCTTCTCAGCCCAGACGGTCCAGGCCTTGATGAACTGCGGTGAGCGCTTTGCGTTCGTTAATATTTTGGATAACCCGGATATCCGTGCTGAGCTGCCTAAAATCGCCAATTGGCCTACTTTCCCGCAGCTGTGGGTTGAAGGTGAGCTGGTCGGTGGCTGCGATATCGTCGTGGAAATGCATCAAAACGGCGAGCTCGAAAAGCTGGTTAAAGAAGCTGCCCAGCGGGCAGGTGCGGAAGACGGTGCAGATAACGCCTAACGATAACGCCCGAGTTCCCCGCTCGGGCGGTTGGCGGGCTGCGGCGTAGCCGCTAGAATGGCGTTTTATCACGCATTGTGGCACCTGCTGTTATTGAAAGATGCATCATCAGGACAGCCCGCCGAAGGAAGTATTGCTCAATGAGCTATCAGGTTCTGGCCCGCAAGTGGCGACCACGTACATTCCACGAACTCGTGGGTCAGGCCCATGTTCAGCGCGCCTTGGTCAATGCGCTTGACCAGGGGCGTCTTCACCACGCCTATTTATTTACCGGCACCCGCGGTGTCGGTAAAACCACACTTGCCCGCATATTGGCCAAATGCTTGAACTGCACAGCTAACGGGCGCGGCGATGAGGGCATTACCTCAACACCGTGTGGTCAGTGCGATAGCTGCGTAGCCATTGATGAAGGGCGTTTTGTCGACTTGATCGAAGTCGATGCGGCGTCGCGCACCAAGGTAGAAGATACCCGCGAATTACTGGATAACGTGCAGTACGCGCCCACCCAAGGGCGTTACAAGGTGTACCTGATTGATGAGGTGCACATGCTTTCAACCAGCAGTTTTAACGCGCTATTGAAAACGCTGGAAGAGCCGCCTCCTCACGTTAAGTTTCTGCTTGCCACTACTGATCCGCAAAAGCTGCCTGCAACGGTGCTGTCGCGCTGCCTTCAGTTCACGCTTAAACACATGCCGCCTGAGCGAGTTGTTGAGCATCTCACCTATGTACTGGGTGAAGAGGGCGTGGCCTTCGATGAAAGCGCGCTATGGCTATTAGGCAAAGCAGCTGAAGGCTCAATGCGTGATGCCATGAGCCTGACCGACCAGGCGATTGCCTTTGGGCAGGGCGCCGTCCGTCATGCCGATGTAGCGGCGATGCTGGGAACCCTGGATCACCGGCATATTTTAGCGCTGGTAAGCGCGCTGGCGGATGTAGATGTGCAGCAACTGCTGGCTGAAGTAGCACAGTTGGCAGAACAGGGCCCTGATTTTGCTGCCGTGCTAGACGAGCTGTCGGCTATTTTGCACCGTCTCGCCGTTGCCCAAATGGTGCCGGACGCCGTGAATAACAGTCATGGTGATCGAGAGGCTATTTTACAGCTCGCCAGCCGCTTTACCGCTGAAGATATTCAGCTCTACTACCAGATAGGGCTTCAAGGCCGAGGCGATATGGCACACGCGCCTGACTTGCGCAGTGCGCTGGAAATGACGCTACTGCGCATGCTGGCGTTCCGGCCGCAGGGCGTGCCCAAGCCGCCCCGCACGCCGCTACCGCTGCGTGCTGAGCCAACAGGGTCGGAGGGCAGTCAAAGCATGGGGCAGGGCGCAGCGCCAGCCAGTACGGCGCCTCAGCCACCTGCTTCAGCCTCGGCCAGCAATTATGTTCAACCAGCGCCCGAAACGTCTGCCGCGTCTGCGGTTAGCTCTTTACCCGCTGCTCCCGTACCAGGGACTGGGGATCAGCCAAAGGCAGACACAGACTATATAGACACGCCGCAAGCAGAGCTCGAAAAAAAACATGCCCAGCAGCCAGCGTCTGATACACGTGTTGAAGGGGAAGCACCTGGCGATAGTCCTGCTATGCAAATGGATTCAACGGGCTTTAAGGTAGGCGGTAACGAGGTGCCTTCTGCGGATAGCCCAATGCCGCCGCCATGGTCGCTTGATGACGTAGAGCAAGCCGAAGCACATGAAAGCGGCCAAGCGGAAGTGCCTTCGCCAAGTGTTCGCAAAGCACCCGCTTCAGAGGCTGTGTTGGCTTCAGCGCCGGTATCAACCTCTGAGTCAGAAGCCGTGCCAGCCCCTGGGCAGACAGCGCCCATCGCTGACGTCGGCAATGAAGTGCTGGACCATGCAAAATGGCTGCTATGCTTTGATTCTTTAGGCTTGGGCGGCTTAACGCGCAGTTTGGCGGCGAACTGTCTGCTGGAGAGCGACGATGGCAATACGTTGACGCTGCGCCTGGATCCAAGTCAGGCGGCCATGCAGGCAGAGATTCATAAAACGCGCATCGAGCGCGCATTAAGTGAACAAGGGGTGCCGCGCCGGGTCGAATTCGTGGTGGCCGAGCTGTCGACACAGAGTGAGACACCGCGTCAGCGTGAAGAGCGGTTGAATCAAGAGCAGCATGCGCAGGCTGTTGATCTCTTGAACCACGATCCCAATATACAGAAGTTACAGCAGGCGTTTGGTGCGACGCTGATAGAATCAACCGTCAAGCCCGCGGCCGCCAAGCGTTAGCATTGCACCGGATACTCGTTTTTTAACAACCCCGTCTTTAATTAGCCAGGAGAGCACACCATGTTGAAAGGTGGAATGGGCAACTTGATGAAGCAAGCCCAAGAGATGCAGGAAAAAATGCAGCGCATTCAGGAAGAAGCCGCTCAGTCAGAAGTATACGGTGAAGCCGGCGCAGGCATGGTTAAAGTCACCATGAACGGACGCCATGACGTGAGTCAGGTCAGCATCGATCCAAGCGTAATGGAAGAAGATAAAGAGCTGCTTGAAGATCTTTTAGCCGCCGCGGTGAATGATGCTGTACGTAAAGTTGAAACAAACTCTAAAGCTCGGATGGAAGAAGCAACGGCTGGATTGAACCTGCCGCCTGGTTTCAAGATGCCGTTCTAAGTAATGCGATTTTCTCCTCTTATTGAACAACTGATGGATGCGTTTCGTGTGTTGCCAGGGGTTGGGCCGAAGACGGCCCAGCGTATGGCAATGCATTTGCTTGAGCGTGAGCGGGCAGGCGGTCAGCGTCTTGCTTCGGTCATTCAAAAAGCGATTGACGAGGTCGGCTACTGTCAGCGCTGTCGCACGCTGACCGAAGCTGATATTTGCGCGATATGCGAAACGCCTCGCCGCGACGATGCCTTATTGTGTGTGGTTGAGTCACCCGCTGATCAGCTGGCGATTGAGGAAGCGGGTGGCTTTCAGGGCCGCTATTTTGTGCTTCATGGGCACTTGTCGCCTTTGGATGGTATCGGTCCTGACGCGATTGGGCTTGAGCAGTTGGAAACGCGTGTAGCAGAAGGCCATATCGAAGAAATTGTACTGGCGACCAACCCAACCGTCGAAGGTGAAGCAACCGCGCACTATATCGCCGCTCAATTGGCCCACTACGGCGTGAAGTTTTCACGTTTAGCTTATGGTGTGCCTATGGGTGGTGAGCTTGAGTATGTCGATGGCGGTACCTTAAGCCGTGCGTTTAATGGCCGACAGCCCTTTACCAGCGATTAACCCATCAACATTGCAAGCGCAATCGCGGTTGTAGCAACCTGGAAGTATGCTTTGTCTTCTCTAGCCTCCCCCGTATACCAGTGGATTGACAGCCCCGAGGCGCTTGACGCGGCCTGCGCACAAGTGGCCAACGCCCCTGTCATCGCGCTGGATACAGAGTTTTTCCGTGAAAACACGTTTTTCCCCGTCCCTGCATTAATTCAATTTGCTGCCGGGGACGTTGCGTACTTGGTTGACCCGCTGGCCACGTCCTGCACGCCTGCCTTTCGGCAGTTACTGCAAAATAGCGCCATTAAACTGCTGCATGCGTGTAGTGAAGATTTAGAAGTTTTTCAGCATTGGGCCGGGGTGTTACCAACGCCATTGGTGGATACGCAGGTTGCTCAAGGGTTTCTCGGTGAAGTGCCCTCGATGGGGTATCAAAAGCTGGTGGAGTTTTGGATAGGCGAAACGCTGCCCAAAGAGGAGACGCGCTCCAACTGGCTAGAGCGGCCTTTGACGCCCTCTCAGTGTGACTATGCGGCGTTGGATGTTATTTACCTGCTTCAAGTATGGGCGCATCAGGCTGAACGACTGGAAGGGTTAGGCCGCGGCCAATGGCTGCATGAAGAGTGTGCCAGTTTGATCGAACAGGCCGGGCGCAGCGTTGAAGCGGATGGCCAGTGGTACGCCCGTCACCGTCAGCTATGGCGGCTTGATCCGCGCCAATTAGAGGCTTATCGGCTGATGACCATTTGGCGGGAAGGCGAAACACGGCGGCGTAATTTGCCGCGCAATTGGCTTATTAGTGACAAGTTGCTGTTTGCAGCTGCTGACGCCATGCCGAAAAATCGCTATGAGTTGGCCGAGGTGGAAGGCTTTAAGCCAGCGTTGGTCAAAAAAGAGGGCGACACGCTATTGGCAATGGTTAAAAAGGCCCAGCACTGCGACGAAAATGAGCTGTTGGCGCGCTGGCCGGACCCGATGCAGCCCGCCTTTAAACAACGTTTCAAAGCCCTAAAATCCGTTATTAACACGAAAGCGGCCGGGCTTGGCATGGCGTCTGAAGTGTTGATGCGCCGCCGTGATATTGAGGCGTTGGTCATGCAGGACATGGCAAGCCAGCCGTTAACTCTGCCACAAGGATGGCGGGGCGAATGTTTGGCCGATGAGCTTGAGCAGGCATTAAAGGAGTTGTCTAAATGAGTGACAAGCTGCTTTGTGAGATTTTTAAAAGCTCGCGAAAAGATGAAATGTATTTATACGTTGATAAGCGCAAAGGGCTCACGCCCGTTCCTGAGGCGCTGCTCGCAACGTTTGGAAAGCCCGTCGCGGTATTCACCATGATTCTCACCGCCGATAAAAAACTGGCCCGAGTAAATGTGGATGACGTTATAGCCGCTATTGATGAGCAGGGCTTTTATCTGCAGATGCCGCCTGCAAAAGAGGATTACTTGCTTGATGTACATCGCGCGCAATTAAACGCGCGCGATGCGGCGCAGTAGCCGCTACCGTGAATTTCCTGGCCCATGCCTGGCTTGCCTGTGAAGGGAGTGATGATTTTCTTTACGGCAACCTGATTGCCGATGGTGTTAAAGGTAGCCATCTGGGTGATTGGCCAGCGGATGTCGCGAGCGGCATACAGCATCACCGTAAAGTGGATGCCTGGGTCGACCAGCATCCAAGCGTGCTAAATGCGAAACATCGGGCGCCTGCAGATAAGCGACGCTACGCTGGTATTGCGCTGGATATTGTGTGGGATCATTTTTTAGCGCGAGATAAGGCCGGCTTGCTTGAGCAGCAGCAAATGGTAGAGCGCTGTTATCGCCTGTTGTCAGCGAGACCGGCGCCCAATCGGCTGGAGGCGATGATGCCCTTTATGATCAAGCACGATTGGCTAAGAAATTACGCCGATTTTGATTTTACCTGCAAGGCAGTTGCGGGTCTTGGTCAGCGCTTGTCAGGACCAAATCGGCTTGCTGAACTCATCCCTTGGCTGCAAAGCGACTATCGTTTACTGGAAGCGGATTATCATTCGCTATGGCCAGCGTTAAGCGCCACGTTAAGCAGCGATGGGGCTGTAAATTACGCGTATAACCCGCAAGAGGAGTAAGGATGGAAACCGGAATGCGCGAGCGCTTTTGGGAGCGTTACACGCTGGAAGAGCTTACCCCGCAAGAGTGGGAGGCACTTTGCGATGGCTGCGGGCAGTGTTGCCTGTTAAAGCTACATGATGATGAAACGCAGGAGCTGGCTGTCTTGAACGTCGCCTGCCGCCTGCTGGATATTCAAAGCTGCCAATGCAGTGATTACCCGAATCGCTTTGATAGTGTGCCTGACTGCACCCAACTGACGCCTGCACTGGTAAAAGAGTTTACCTGGCTGCCCGCTTCGTGCGCGTATCGCCGAGTATCCGAAGGGCGGAAATTAGCTGGCTGGCATCCGTTGCTGAGTAATGATGCCGAGCGCGTGCACCGTAAAGGCATCAGCGTGCGTAGCTTTGCGGTCTCTCAGGATGATGTGCCTGAACGAGAACTTGAATCCCACATTATTGCTGTACTGCCCATGTAAGTAACCATCCTGCAAGTGGCAGCCCCAGCCCTCTCCTTTTTGACGACATTAAGCCGGTCCACACAAATATCCAGCCTGACGTGATCGTTAGGCGACGGGCTTGTGCTTGGCTATATTTCTTAAGGCAAGCATTATGCCTTTGAACAAGGATGGTTGAGCCGCTGTGTTTTTAGCTGCTCTGTTTTTATTCGGCTTGGCGGACGGTTGCTTAAGCGGCATGTCCCAAATGGTTGGGAAGTGGTCCTGGTGCTTCATTGCTTGCTCCAATAGTAAAGATAAAAGCATTCGACTAAAGTTGAGTATGAAGCAAAATGGTTTTTGTGGAAAGTATTTTCAAAAAAATAAAAGGCAGCGCGAAGGCTGCCTAACGGTGGGAGGTTTAAAGCAGTGGGCTGCTTAGATGGCGCTATCCTTGAAATCGGCGGCTAACCCCAATGCCCAAAGGATAAACGCGTCCTGCCTAGCGGTATCTTGCCACGCTTTAAATCGGCCGGATGCACCGCCATGCCCGCTGCTCATATCGGTATGCATCAAAACAGGGGCGCTGCCTAGCTGCTGTTGGGTGACTTGCGCGTAATATTTGGCAGGCTCCCAGTAGCTCACCCGTGTATCAAACCAACTGCCTTCAATCCAAAGCGCGGGATACTCTTGGGCCGTTATATTGTCCATGGGCGAGTAGTGACGAATGCGTTCGGCCACTTCGGGTGTTTCGGGGTTTCCCCATTCGCTGTACTCAGCGGTGGTTAGGGGAAGTTCGGGGTTTTGCATCGTGCGTAAGACATCCAAAAACGGCACATCAAGCACAGCGGCACAAAAAGCCCTGGGAGCACGATTAACACACGTGCCGACCAATAAACCGCCAGCGCTGGCGCCGTAAGCGACTACTCGCGCAGGATCACTTACTCCGCACTCCACCAGCGCATCCCGCGCGGCCAGAAAGTCGTTAAAGCTATTCTCCTTATGCGCCATTTTACCCTGCAAGTACCAGGGTTCACCCCGCTCGCCACCGCCGCGCACATGGGCAACTGCAAACGCGGCGCCGCGTTCAAGCAACTCCAGGCGGGCAATAGAAAACCACGGGTCAAGCGCTTCCCCGTAAGCACCGTAGCCATAAAGTAGCGTGGGTAATGGCTCGCCGACCAGGTCCGCACGCATTACGATAGAGACCGGTACTTGCTCGCCATCTGCGCTGGTGGCCCATATTCGGCGGCTTACCAACTGCTCCGGTGTTAAACCACCATAAACGGGAACGCGCTTAAGGAGTGTTCGCTCGCCACTGGCAAGATCAAGCGCAAACCAGCTGGGGGGCTGTGTAAAGGACTCCTCGCGTAAGCGTAATTCCTGGGTGTCAAAATGCGGCGCATCTTCAAGTGATTGGGAACAAGGTTGCTCTGGCAGGCTAAGGTAGTCGTCAACCAAGCGATGATGCTGTGCATCCAACACCCAGCGACGCAGCACTACCTGCGCTTGGGTATGGTCGCGCTCTGCGATAATCAGCCCCCAGGAAAACGCATCAATACCTTCCAGTGTGGTGTCATCGCGCGGCGCAATAAGCGGCTGCCAGCGTGCTTCAGGGTTGCCCAGGGCTGGTTCGTCCAGGAAGTCGAGCTGAAAATGCGCGCTTGTCTGGTTATGGACGCGGTAAAAGGTGCCTGGCCGGTGATCAATCGTGTACTCAACGCCGGATTGACGGGGCTGCACACAGAGTGGCACGGCCGATGGCCGATGCGCGGGCAGCGCGTAAATCTCGTTGGTATCTTTCGAGCCGCTTTCGATCAGTAACCACTGGCGCGAGCGGGTTTTGCCAATGCCCAGCCAAAACTCAGGGTCCTTTTCACGCAGCACCAGAGTAGGCGCTGAGTGCTGTGCAGGTGCGTTAAAAGGGAGCGATACTTGCCAAATACTGTCAGGGCGTTGGGTTGCATCAAATCGAGTAAAAAAGAGAGTTGCCGAGCTTGCTGTCTGGTCTTCAGCCCAACATAAGCCCGCACCAATATCGCTGAGCAGAGAGACAGGCTCGCCGCTGGGCAGCGATTTTATCCAAAGCGTGTAGCGCTCGTCTCCTTGTGTGTCCTCTGTCCAGGCGAGCCACTGCTCGTCAGGAGAGAGTGCCATATCGCCCATGTCATAAAATTCTTCATCCGCAGCACGGGCTTGAACATCAAAAAAACATTCACGCTGTGCCGGTTGCCCGTTTGGGAAACGCCACCAGTGAGGGTAATCATCGTCGGCGCCGGTCTCGCTCCAGAACGTAAAGTGGTCAAGCGCTGTCTCAAGGCTGGTGACGGCAAGCTCACGGCGCGCAAGATGGCTTTTATAGAGCGTTTCGGCCAGCGGAGCCAGCGGTGCAAACCATTGGGCCTGCTGCTGGTTGGCGGCTTCTAAAAATGCGCTAACATCAGGCGAATCTCGTGCTTCCAACCAGTGCCATTTGGGATCATTAGCGCGATAATAGCGCGCGACGGGTGAGCCTGCGAGCGTGTCTGGCTGTGCTTTCATAAATTGATAGGTACCATAGCGGGAAATTAACGTCGGGTGCATGCACCCACATGAGGGGTATTATGCTGTTTACAGGTTCAATGTCACAGCTGTGGCTAAGTTATTACGGTATTTCGCTGCTGGTCGTCATTGCCATCTATTTTGCGGTGGCGTTTCTACCGCGTTTGCCGCGCCTGGTGGTGACGTGGGGAATGGCGGGCGCCATGTGGATGCCAGCGATGTTTCGTCTACCGCTAGTAGAAGAGGGTGAGTTCTATACCGGTTGGGCGCCTGCGGCGATGGTGGCCGCGGTTGGTTTTCTTGAGCATAACGTTAATGCGCTGCGTGGCAGCCTGTTGTGCCTGGTCGCTGGGATTGCTATCGGCGCAGCGATAGGCATCGCTCTCTGGTGGTGGCGTCGGCCGCCAAGTGCGCCGCCCGCCAAGCGCGTGAAACAGGAGGAAGCTGAAGACCCACAGCCTACGCGTCGTCGCGAACCGGTTATTGGTTAATGCAGATAATGAAAAGCGGAAGGAGGCGCGGTTATGTGTGAGCTGTTGGGGATGAGCGCTAACGTCCCGACCGATATCTGCTTTAGTTTTTCAGGCTTTTTACATCGTGGTGGCGGCACTGGGCCGCACCGCGACGGGTGGGGTATCGCTTTTTATGAAGAGGGCGGGTACCGCGAGTTTCGTGACCCGCATCCTTCTGTCAACTCGCCCATCGCACGGCTAATCTGCGACTACCCGATTAAATCAAACGTAGTGATTAGCCATATCCGCCAAGCAAACGTTGGCGGTGTGCGCCTGGCGAATACTCACCCTTTTACGCGTGAAATGTGGGGCCGCCCTTGGTGCTATGCGCACAATGGTCAGCTAAGCGAATGGCAGCGCTTACCGTTGGGGGTGTACACGCCGGTTGGCAATACCGATAGCGAACATGCTTTTTGTTGGCTAATGGGTCAACTGCGAGACGCTTTTCCAACGGCCCCGGCATCGCCTGAATCTTTATGGGAGACGCTGCATGCACGATGTGAACAGCTACGTGCTTTGGGCGTGTTTAACTTGTTGCTGTCCGATGGTCAGTATCTCTATACCTACTGCTCGACGAAGCTTGCGCATATTACCCGGCGAGCACCCTTTGGTGATGCCGAGCTTTCTGATGCCGAACTTACGGTTAATTTTGCCGAGCACACGACACCCAATGATGTGGTTTCTGTTATAGCCACCGAGCCGCTAACCCACAATGAAGCCTGGTGCACCATGGTGCCCGGCGAGCTTTTAGTGTGGCGTGAAGGAGAAATCGAGGCGCGTTACTGTCCATAAGGGCTTGTCCATAAGAACTGGCCATAAGAACTGTCTATAAGAACTGTCCATAAGAACTGCCCATTACGCTACATTGTTACGTAGACATTTAGAAAAGATGGGAGGAAGGTTAGGAGGAAAGTTAAGAGCTCGGCCCTTTATCGGCTAAAGTTGAAACACAAGTTTCAATCGATCGTTTTACAGCATGTCTGGGGTCGTATATCGTTGGCCCTCTTGCCTCGCGACAATAACAAGGTCGGTTATAACATCGACATGGATAGCGGAGATTGCCCATGAGCGAACACGCCACAGCGCCTATTTTACGCGGCCCAGCGCTTGAAGGGTTGGATAAGTACAACTCTGTCACAGATGTTTTTCACGCGGCAGTAAGCCGGTATCAGCAAAAGCCTGCTTTTAGCTGCATGGGCAAAACGCTTACTTTTGCTGATCTTGACCGTCTTTCAGCAGACTTTGCCGCTTGGCTTCAGCACGAGACTGATTTGAAGCCGGGCGACCGGATCGCCATTCAACTGCCCAATGTCTTGCAATTCCCCGTGGCGGTGTTTGGCGCCATGCGGGCAGGTCTGGTCGTGGTAAATACCAACCCGCTTTACACCGAGCGGGAGATGACCCACCAGTTTAAGGATTCTGGTGCCAAGGCTGTGTTGATATTAGCCAATATGGCTAAAAAGCTTGAAAACGTCGTTGATAAAACCGATATCAAACATGTGCTGGTCACCGAGTTGGGAGACCTGCACGGCCTGCCCAAACGGTGGTTGATTAATGCGGTCGTGAAGCATGTGAAAAAGATGGTGCCTGCCTACTCGCTGCCCACCGCGTTAAGCTTTCGTGATGTTTTGAAGAAGGGCGCTTCTTTAAATCACACTGAGGTAAGCCGAGAACAGGATGATTTGGCCGCGCTGCAGTACACCGGCGGTACAACCGGCCTGCCAAAAGGGGCGATGCTAACCCACCGTAACTTGATTGCTAATATGCTGCAGGCGCGTGCCGCTATTGGTACGCATCTAAACGTGGCCGAGGAGTTAGTAATAGCGCCGCTGCCGGTTTACCATATCTACACCTTTACAGTTAACTGCCTGTTTTTAATGGAGTCGGGCAATCATTCGCTGCTGATTACCAACCCCCGTGATCTGGACAGCTTTATAAAAGAGCTTAAAGGGCTAAAGTTCACAGCGTTTATTGGCTTAAATACGCTGTTCAATGCGCTGTGTAATCGTGACGACTTTAAGCAGCTCGATTTTTCCCATTTAAAGCTGACTATTTCTGGTGGTATGGCGCTAACCAAGGCAGCCGCCCAGCGTTGGGAGCAAACGACGGGTTGCCCAGTTGCTGAGGGGTATGGATTGACAGAAACCTCGCCAATTGTGAGCTTTAACCCAACCGATGCTATTCAACTGGGTACGATCGGTAAGCCCGTTGCAGGCACCTCGGTAAAAGTAGTGGATGCTGATGGCAATGATGTGGCTCTGGGCGAGCCGGGCGAGCTTTGCGTGCAGGGCCCTCAAGTGATGAAGGGATACTGGCAGCGCGACGATGAAACCCGTAACTCCATCGATGAGGGCGGCTGGTTCCATACCGGTGATATCGCCGTGCTTCAGGATGACGGCTACATCCGCATCGTTGACCGCAAGAAGGATATGATTCTGGTGTCGGGCTTTAACGTCTACCCCAATGAGGTGGAAGACGTGGTCGCCGCCCATCCGGATATTATCGAAGCGGCGGTAGTCGGTGTGCCGGACGACGACGCAGGTGAAGTCATCAAGCTGTTTGTCGTCTCCAAAAACAGTCAGTTGGATGCCGAAACGCTGCGCAGCTGGTGCAAAAAAGAGCTAACCGGCTATAAAGTGCCCAGGTTCATCGAGTTTCGTGATGAACTGCCCAAAACCAATGTGGGCAAAGTATTGCGTCGTGAACTGCGCGATGAAAATAAGCCTGCGGCCAGTGAGGCAGATAGTTAGAGGAAGCGTCTATAGTGACGAAAATAGATAACGCACTGATGAGCGATTACGCCACTGGTTAGGCGTCGCGTTGGTGAAAGCGTTACAATATTCGGCCCGCTCGCGTAGCGGGCCGAATAGTTATTTGCCCTACCGATATCCATTGGTACATCTGCTCTTCAATAACGAATGGAAACTGAGTCTAACGTGACCACCGATATGCCCTCTGATCTTACCGATAATCAACGCCTGGCTAAGCTTAATGAAACCATAAGCAACGTTATGCTGCGTGATGCCCAGCGTCTTGAGCGGCGCGTAGCAGGGCTGGCGCGTCGCCTGCGCGACAACAAGCCGATTGGTCACGGTTTGCACGAGGTGGAGCGCGATATTCACCGGGCACAGCAAGTGTTTAACCAGCGCGAGGCGTTGAAAGTGACCTTTAACTATCCGGCTGAGTTGCCGGTGGTTGAGCGTCGGGAAGATATTTTAAACGCCCTTCGTGACCATCAGGTGGTGGTAGTGGCGGGGGAGACCGGGTCGGGCAAAACGACTCAGCTCCCCAAAATGTGCCTGGAGTTAGGCCGTGGACGTAAAGGACTTATTGGTCATACACAGCCGCGGCGTTTAGCGGCGCGCAGTGTTGCCGGGCGGCTGGCCGAAGAGCTTGAGGTGCCGCTTGGCGAGCAGGTGGGCTATCAGGTACGTTTTACGGATCAAAGTAGCTCCACCACGCTAGTGAAGCTAATGACCGATGGTATCTTGCTGGCTGAAACCCAACACGATCCCTTGTTGCTGCGCTACGACACCATCATTATTGATGAGGCTCACGAGCGCAGCCTGAACATCGATTTTCTGCTGGGCTATTTAAAAAGGCTGTTGCCTAAACGTCCTGACCTTAAAGTGATTATTACCTCGGCAACCATTGATGTTGATCGTTTTGCCGCGCATTTCGGTACGCCTAAAGCACCCGCGCCCGTCGTTGAGGTATCAGGACGTACGTATCCGGTCGACGTGCATTATCGCCCTTTGGTGCGTGATGAAGAAGATGAAGAGGATCGCACCTTACAAGAAGGGATTTTGCACGCCGTTCTCGAAATCGAAGCCATCGAGCGCGAAAAAGGCTGGTTACATGGCCCCCGGGATGTTCTGGTATTTTTGCCAGGCGAGCGAGAAATTCGTGAAACAGCCGATACGTTACGCCGGGCTGATTTGCAAGGGACGGAAATTCTGCCGCTGTACGCACGTCTCTCTAATGAGGAGCAGAACCGGGTTTTTTCTGCCCACCGTGGAAGGCGCATTGTGTTGGCCACTAACGTTGCGGAAACCTCGTTGACGGTGCCTGGCATTCGTTATGTGGTGGACCCGGGGCTTGTCCGGATTAGCCGCTACAGCTATCGGGCAAAAATTCAGCGCCTACCGATTGAGCCGGTAAGCCAGGCCAGTGCCAATCAGCGCAAGGGGCGCTGCGGTAGGGTGGCAGAAGGGGTGTGTATTCGTCTTTACGACGAAGAGGACTTCGTCTCGCGTCCAGCCTTTACTGATCCTGAAATTCAGCGGACCAATTTAGCCTCGGTCATTCTGTCGATGCTGGCGCTAAAACTGGGTGATATTGAAGCCTTCCCCTTTGTAGACCCACCGGACAGCCGCTTTGTAAAAGATGGTTTTCGGCTACTGTTTGAGCTGGGCGCGGTCAACGAAAAGCATCACCTTAGCGAGTTGGGACGAAAGTTAGCGAAACTGCCCATCGACCCGCGCTTGGCACGGATGGTGTTAGCAGGTGCGGAGCGCGGTAGCCTGCGTGATGTTCTGGTGGTGGTGTCCGCGCTTGCCATTCAGGACCCGCGAGACCGTCCGGCCGATAAACGCCAGGCTGCCGATCAGGCGCACCAGCGTTGGCACGACCCGGATTCGGATTTTGTCGCGCTGCTCAACTTGTGGCATGGCATTGAGAATGCCCGCGAAGCATTATCCGGCAATCAGCTGCGCCGCTGGTGTCGTGAGCACTATATTAATTATCTGCGCATGCGTGAATGGCACGATACGTTCCGTCAGCTTAGGCAGTTGCTGCGCGATATGCAGATCGATGTTCCTGCGCCGCTACCGCGCAATGACGAGGAGAGCGAAGAGCAGGCACGTCAGGCCAGACGCAAGACCTCAGGCAAGTTACACCAGGCGCTTCTTTCAGGCCTTTTGTCTAACCTGGGCACGGTAGTGGAAAATCGCGAGTACCTGGGCGCGCGTAACCGCAAGTTTATGATTCATCCGGGGTCTGGGCTCGCCAAAAAATCGCCCAAATGGCTAATGGCATTTGAGCTGATTGAAACCACAAAGCTCTATGCACGCACCGTTGCCAAGATCGATCCCCAGTGGATCGAGCCTCAGGCTCAGCACTTGGTGAAACGCAGCTATAGCGAACCTCATTGGGAACAAAAGCGTGCGCAGGTTGTGGCTTTCGAGCAGGTGACGCTGTTTGGCTTGCCTATTGTCGCACGCCGACGTGTGCACTATGGGCCGATTGCCCCCAAGGAATCGCGCGAGCTGTTTATTCGTCGTGCGCTGGTGGAAGGCGAATTTACGACCCAGGGCGTGTTTTTTGCTCATAACCGCGCACTCATTGACGAAGTGGAGGCGCTTGAAGACCGCGCCCGCCGCCGCGATATTCTGGTCGATGAAGAGGCGTTGTTTGCGTTTTACGACGCGCGTATTCCAGATGACATTGTCAATGGTAAAGGCTTCGAGCACTGGCGCAAGCAGGCTGAACGCCAGACGCCTGCGCTGTTGAATTTTGATCTGGATGCGCTGAAAGCGCGTGACGCCGCCGATGTCACCCAAGCGCAGTACCCTGACCATTTAACACTTGCCGGGGTGGCTTATCCGGTGAGTTATCACTTTGATCCTAACGCAGACGATGATGGCGTTACATTGACCGTACCTGCCGCCATGCTGCCTCAATTGCCTGTGCACGCATTAGAGTGGTTGGTGCCTGGGCTTTTAAGAGAAAAGTGCATTGCGCTTTTAAAGTCGCTGCCTAAAAGCATTCGCCGCCAGGTGGTACCCATTCCTGATTGGGTCGATGCAGCGTTGGAAACCTTGGTGCCCGATCAGCGCCCGCTCACAGAAGCATTGGGCGAATTTATACGTCGACGTACCGCAACGCGTGTTCACCCAGATGACTGGCGGCTGGATTTACTCGATGCCCACCTGATTATGAACATTCGAGTCGTCAATCATGCTGGTGAGCTGCTGGGTCAAGGGCGCGATGTCAGAGCGCTGGAGCAGCGCTTTGAAGCGGCGGCCAGTGCCGGTGCCCAGGCGCTGGCCGAGCAGGCAAACCAGGCGCCTACGCTTGACGGCCTGCCTGAGGAGCCATTGCCTGATTCGCGTGTGACTACGCAGGCGGGTATTCGTGTCGAGGCCTACCCGGCGTTGGTCGCTGAAGCCAGTGAGTTTAAGGTCGCACTTTTTGATCATCCGGCAAAGGCATTGGCGGCGCATCAAGAGGGGGTTGCCCGGCTGGCAATTGCCAAACAGCCTGACCAGGTAAAAGCGATTAAGCGCCTACCCGGTGTTGAAAAATGCGCGCTGCTGTTTGCCAAAGTGGGCAGCAAGCAAGCGTTGCTGGATGACCTGATGTTAGCCGTCTTTACTCAAGTCGTTGCCCAGCACCCTTTGCCGCGTTCATCGGTCGAATTGAGTGCTCGTCTGGACGCTACCAAAGCAGAGTTGATTGATTACGCGACTTCCCTGCTTGAGCAGGTCGAGGCGGCGCTAAAAGGTCACTTGGCAGTGAGTAAAGTGCTTAAAGGCAAGCTCAATTTTGCGCTTGCCCTAGTGTATAACGATATCAGCGTACAGATGCAGCGGCTGGTCTACCCGGGGTTCATTCGTGATGCAGGCCAATGGCTGACAGAGTATCCTCGTTACACCGAAGCCGCGCTCATCCGCCTTGAAAAAGCTGCACGTGAGCGCGGGCGTGACCAGATGCTGATGCATGACGTTCAGGCCCTTGAAACTCGCTTTGATGCGCGGCGTAAAAGCGAGCGTCGGGGGCGTGTTGAAGATCCCGAGTTGGTGGAATTTGGCTGGTGGATACAGGAGCTTCGCGTTTCCCTTTTTGCTCAGCAGTTGGGAACGCTGATGCCTGTATCGGCAAAGCGCCTTGAAAAGCGTTGGCAAGAAATAATTAGCGTTTAAAAGATGACTGGTAAACCCTGCAAATAACGCACACAGTAATATTAAGCGCGAGCCTTGGGCCTGAGTCTAAACAGCAAGCAATAGGGGCAAAAGCCGCTTAGAGGAGATAGGCATGACAAACGTGGTGATAACCGGGACAGGGCTTTATACACCGGAACACGCCATTGATAATGCGGCGCTGGTGGCTGCATTTAATACGTGGGTGGATAACGAAAATGCGTGTCATGCGGATGCGATTGCACGGGGTGAGCGTGAGCCGCTAGCCCACTCCAGCAGTGAGTTCATCGAAAAAGCCTCTGGTATTAAAAGTCGTTACGTATTGGATGCTTCAGGTATTTTAGATCCTGAGCGGATGTGTCCTCGGCTGCCATTACGTCAAAATGACGAGCCCTCTATTCAGTGTGACATGGCCGTCTCTGCCGCACGCCAAGCGCTGGAAAAGGCCCAGGTAGCACCTGGTGACATCGAACTGGTGATTGTGGCTTGCTCCAATATGGAGCGTGCCTATCCTGCGTTAGCGGTAGAAGTGCAGCAGATGCTGGGTGCCAAGGGTTATGGATTTGATATGAACGTGGCTTGCAGCTCTGCTACGTTCGCCCTTGAATCGGCCGCTAATGCTATTGCGTCCGGCAGTATTAAGCGCGCCCTGGTAGTGAACCCGGAAATCTGTTCGGCACATTTAAACTTTCGAGACCGTGACAGCCACTTTATTTTCGGCGATGCTTGCACCGCTGTGGTCCTGGAAAATAGTGTCGATGCAGTGGCCGATGAGCGCTTTGAAATTATAGGTACGCGGCTTGTTACCCAGTTTTCCAATGCCATTCGCAATAATGCCGGCTTTTTAAACCGTGTGACGGACAGTGATCCGTTAGCAATTGATAAGCTCTTTGTGCAAGAAGGGCGGCGAGTTTTCAAAGAAGTATGTCCCATGGTAGCCCAGTTGATTACAGATCACTTGACCTCGTTGGAGCTATCGGGAAGTGATCTCAAAAAAATGTGGCTGCATCAGGCTAACCGCCATATGAACGATCTTATCGCTCGCAGGGTATTGGGTTTTGAGCCCAGTGAGGCGCAAGCGCCCATCATTTTAGACCGCTATGCAAACACAAGCTCCGCTGGTTCCATTATTGCCTTTCATTTACATCATGAGGATATGGTGGAGGGCGACATTGGTGTGATTTGCTCCTTTGGAGCAGGCTACAGCGCAGGTAGCGTCGTAGTTCGACGTCAGTAACAGTACGACGTCAGTGACAGTACGTTAGTTTTTGAAGAGGAATAACCATGCTGCGGTTGTTAGCCAGGCAAGCCACCACTTTTTCACTGCGTAACGCAGCCCTACCAGCTGTGCTGCTTATCACCATGGCGGCTAGCGGTTGTGCCAGCACGCAAATGGCTCAAGATGCGAATCCGGATGATCCGTGGGAGGGCTTTAATCGCCGCGTTTTTGCCTTTAACGATGTCGTTGATCAGTATACGTTGAAGCCGGTAGCCCAAGGGTATCGCACGATTACGCCGAGCCCTGTACAAACCGGTGTCAGCAACTTTTTCTCCAACCTTGGCGAAATTCGTACGACCATAAATAGTCTTCTTCAAGGAAAACCGGCGAACGCTGGGTTGGCAACATCCCGTTTTTTGATCAACACAACGGTGGGTATCGGTGGGTTGCTTGATTACGCGACGTTGATGGAGATTAACGCAAGCGACGAGGATTTCGGGCAAACGCTGGCGGCCTGGGGGTGGGATGACTCACGCTACCTTGTCTTGCCGTTTTTGGGGCCCAGTACGTTACGTGATGCTACGGGTCGGCCTGCTGATATCATGACCTATCCCATCGTTTACGTGGATGATAACACCACCGAGCTTGTATTAAGCGCGCTCAATATTATTGATCGACGCGCCGCATTACTAGATCGGGAAAACTTGATTAGTGGTGATCGCTACAGCTTTGTGCGCGACGCTTATTTGCAGAGCCGCCAGTTTGAAATTAGTGACGGCGAGTTAGGCGATGACCCGTTTGCAATGGATGATTTTGACTTTAACGACAGCGATTTCAATGACAGTGATTTCGACGACAGCGATGCTAGTGACGACGATTTCGCCGATTGAGGCTTGATATGGATCATTCCAGGCAACTGGTTGCGGTAATTGACGCGCCCGGTCCGGAGCGCGATGCGCTGGCAGAAGCCATCACGTGTGACGGTATGGGCGTATATGCTGCAGATAATATCGACTATCTTCCAGCAGAAACCGCTTTGATTGTTGCGCATGCGCACTCGGTGCCTCAGCAGCAGTGGTCGCAGTTGACGCGTCGCTTACCCACGTTGGTGGTAAGCGACTCACGTCAGGATGCGGACCTGATCAAGGCGATTGACATAGGGTTGGTGGACTATATCGTTCATCCTCTACGCCATGCTGAACTGCTGCGACGAATGATTCGTAAGGCTATTGAGCTCAATGAGTTAGCCATTGAGCGAGACCGTGATAGAGAAAGACTCGCTGAATTAAACGAGAGCCTGGAGACACATCTGGCGCTGCTGCGCATGGACCAGCAAAGTGGGGGGCATATTCAGCGTCGGTTATTGCCTGCTCACCCCAAAGTGGTGAACGGCGTTTACTATGATTATTGGTTTGCGCCCTCGCTTTATCTATCCGGCGACTTTCTGGATTATCAGCGTTACAACGACCGTTACAGTGCGTTTTATTTTGCAGACGTTTCTGGGCACGGCGCATCCTCGGCGTTTGTGACCGTGCTGTTAAAGTATTTATGCAACCGTTGGCTGAATGAGTGGGACGGCCAAAAGCCCGAGTGCTTGGCGCCGGACTGGTTGGCCGCTATGAATCGAGAGTTGCAGGGGACCGATATCGGTAAACATGCAACGTTGTTTGTAGGTGTTATTGACCATCACTCTCATACTCTTCACTATTCGCTCGGTGCACAGCTACCGATGCCTTTTTTGGTTGCGGGCGGTAAGCTCTCCCGGCTTGAAGGAGAGGGGATGCCAGTAGGCCTTTTCCCTGATATAGAGTATCCTTCGCTGAGCTGTGCCTTGCCGGCCGAATTTCGATTATGGCTGTGTTCAGATGGTGTATTGGAATGCTTGCCGGGTAAAACGCTCGACACGCGGCTCAAGGAGCTTGAGCAATTAGTAAGCGAAAGTGTCACGCTTGAGCAGTTGCGCGAACGGCTAGCCAAAACAAGTGTCCTGCTGGCAGCAGGGGAGACGGGTGAGGCGAACCAGGAACGCGGTGCTTTACCCGATGATCTAACAATCATGATGGTGAGCGGATTTGGTCATGCTGATTGATGAAGGCCGTATTAAAGCGGCGTTCGAGTCCGGTGTTTTTGTCTTAAAACTCTGTGGCGATGTGCGGTTAACGCTTTGTGCCACGCTGGATACCCAGGCACAACATCTGGCTGAAACGCCTGGGTTACGTGCGGTAATGATTGACTTGCGTGAAGCGACCAATGTCGATTCAACGGCATTGGGTTTTCTTGCAAAGGTGGCGATGGCTGTAAAAGGGCGCTTGGCTCACCCGCCTACTATCATTGCGGATAATCCTGATGTTCGTAAAATGCTCGATGTTATGGGCTTTGCGCGTTTTTTTACCTTGATGGAGGCGCCGCTTCAACAGCCGCCAGCGCTTAGCGATGCGCTTGTTGAGCTGCCTGAAGAGCCTGCGGATGAAGATGGGCTGCGCGAGCGAATTCTTGAAGCGCATCGTATTTTAATGCACATGAATGAGCATAATCGCGAGCAGTTCCAGCCGTTGGTTGAGATGTTGGAAGCGCAGAATACAGAACCCCACCATTAAAAAAGCCTCCCTGATAAAGAAAGGGAAGCTCCGACGACTGACAACCCCCCACTTTTGTGGGGGGTTGTCGTTTAAGCGTGGCGCAATTTAATAACTTATGACTTTCGCAGTGTGCCGAGTAATGTTTCCAGCTCACGCTGGTCGGCCATAAACTTGCGAATACCTTCCGCTAGTTTATCAGACGCCATTTCATCTTCATTCATGGCCCAACGGAAATCGCTTTGCGTTAATGGCTCGTCCGCTGAGCTACTCGCGCCCATCGGCGTTAGCTGGCGAGTTAGTTCACCCTGCTGTTCATCCAACTCGGTAAGCAACTTGGGCGAAATGGTCAGGCGGTCACAGCCTGCCAGAGATACAATCTCGCCGATATTGCGAAAGCTTGCGCCCATTACGATGGTGGCGTAGTTATGGCCCTTGTAGTAGCTGTAAATCTGTTTGACAGACTGTACGCCTGGGTCATTGTTACCGTTAAAATCGGCTTCAGGCTGACGAGATTTATGCCAATCGAGGATGCGCCCGACAAACGGCGAAATCAAAGTGACGCCTGCATCGGCACATGCTTGAGCCTGAGCAAAACCAAACAGCAGCGTGAGGTTGGTACGGATGCCTTCACGTTCAAGCTGCTGCGCTGCCTGAATACCCTCCCAAGTGGAGGCCATCTTGATTAGTATGCGCTCAGGACCCACGCCCTTTTGGGCGTACCGCTCGATCAATGAATGCGCACGCGCAATAGTGGCATCACGGTCAAATGAAAGCCGAGCACTTACTTCGGTGGATACGTAGCCGGGCACCAGTTCACTAATTTCACTGCCAATCTCGACAGCCACGCGGTCAACCGCATCATCAATGTCCTTGCTTTCCTTGGCAATAGCGGCCAAGTGGGCGCGGCGCTGCTCTTGCTGAGCGGCTTGTAGGATGAGCGAAGGGTTCGTCGTTGCATCTTGTGGCGCAAAACGTCGGATGGCTTCAAGGTCGCCGGTATCGGCGACTACCGAGGTCATTTCTTTAAGCTGTGTTAGCAGGCTAGTGGCCATTCATTACTCCTTGCGTCGTTAGTCCTTTACTGTAGCAAGGCAGGCGCTCGCTGAATATTATCCGATGTGGGGGTATTGGATAAGTCAGGTGTTGGCGGAGAGGCTTGCCAAATAAAATCATCGCTGGATATCTCTCCGATTTTAAAGCGTGCGGCTTGTTCACGCATCCTTTCAGCTGCGGCTTCAAGCGACATTGCATCCTGGGCGGTGGTTTCAACCTGCTTGGTATTGGCCCGATTCACCTGGGTCTGTTCGTGTAGTGTTGAATTCAGATGTTCAATGTGGCGGTGCTGCTCATTAGCCGCATCAGCGATTTGAAGCATGATGCTATTGGCTTGTTCGGTCGTTTCAACAATCGCGTTCATGCCGTGGCTGGCCTTGTTGGATAAGGTATGGCCACGCTCAATACTGTTGCCTGATGCGACAAGCAAGGTTTGGATTTGGCGCGCAGCTTCAGCGCTGCGTGAGGCTAGTTGGCGTACTTCGCCCGCCACTACGGCAAAGCCTCGGCCTTGTTCGCCAGCGCGAGCGGCCTCTACAGAGGCGTTTAACGCAAGAATATTGGTTTGAAAAGCGATGGAATCAATAACGTTAACAATCTCATCGACTTCTTTTGAGCGTGCGTGAATCTCCTCCATGGTGGTCAGGAAGTTGGTCATTATCTGGCTACCGTCTTGGGTTTGTGATGCCGCCGTAGACGTTAGCTGGGTTGCATCGGCGGCAAAACCAGCGGTGGTGGCAACGTTCTCTGTCAGCTCATCCAGGTTAGCTGCGGTCGTTTCGTGGGATGCGTTTTGCTGGCGCGTTCGGATAGCAAGGTCTTCATTGCCTAGCGCCAGGCGTTGAGCGCTATCGAAAATATGGCGGCTATTACTATGAAGCTCTGACACGGTTTCAATGAGTGCACGCTGCATATTATCCAGCTCTTGGTAGAGCTGGCCTATTTCATTATTGCCTTGAGCCGGGACCTTAACGCTTAAATCACCCTCGGCCATTGTACGAAAGTGTGCGACCAAGCGGTTAATAGGTAATAGAATATGACGCTGTCCAATCCAGGCCATTAAACCTAGCAGTGCCAAGGCAATAGCAATGCCTCCTGACAGCAATTGACCAATCAACTGACCGCGGCGTTGAGCGTTAGTCATTAGCTCTGTACCCTGACGGTCAGCCAGTTGATAAAAGCTACGTGCCTCTTCGGTTAGGGCTTGGCTATGTGCTAACGCATCAAGCGTCAATTGCCGGTAGCCGCCGCGGTCACCTGTCTGAACGGCGTTTAATTGTTCATTCATCGTGCCAATAAGCGCTGTTGCCTGCTGCTCTATAGCGTCTCGAAGTGTCGGGTGAGGTGTTTCAGCGGTTGCTTCCAAAAACGTTGCCAGTGCTACTGCCATTTCAGAGAGCTCATTTTCGACCGCTTGAAGTGCCTCTGTCGGGTCTCCTAGCGAGGGGCGCAATTGGCGTTCAAGCGCTCTGTCCAAACGGTGCAACCCCTCAAGGCCCGCTATATGAAGCCGGTTTAGCGATGACGACTGTTGAACATTAACCTGTTCAAGAAGCGCTAAATCGTTCTGGCTCTGCTGCATCATTTTCCATGTCAGTAGGGCAAACATGAGCACACACAGTGCGACAAGCAGTAAGGCGGATAGGCTTAGCCAGCGTAGTGGGATATTTTTCAGCGCTCTAAAATTCATAGTGCTTCCATGAGTTGGTCTTGGAAAAGGCTTATGAATCCTAGGCTAAGCAGTTTATGTTTCAGTTTTTCGGGGCTGCGGTGCTTAATTTTCATCACCGCGTTACTATTAGCGGCCTATCGATTGCTGCCGTGCTTGATGGTGGCTAATTAATTCAGGGAGTCCTATGGAACTTAACCCACGACGGGTTGCTTTGCTGGTTGCTGCCAACACAGCGCTTGCCCCTTTTGCGATTGACGCCTATTTGCCTGCGATTGGTGTGTTAGCGGAATCTGTTAATGCCAGCATTCATCACGCGGAGCTTTCGATTAGTGTGTTCCTGTTTGGTTTTGCCATTGGCCAACTTGTCTTTGGACCGCTTTCTGACCGGATAGGACGCAAGCCGGTACTCATGGGTGGTTTAGTCGTATTTATGCTGGCAAGCCTGATGATTACCACGGCTGATAGCCTCAACTCGCTTTTGTTTTGGCGATTTATCCAGGCACTGGGTGGCGGAGCCTGCGTGGTAAACTCTGCCGCCATTGTACGCGACTGCTTTAGCGGCCGAGAGGCTGCCAAAGTGATGTCGACCATGGCCATGATCATGATGTTGGCTCCCCTGGTGGCACCGGCGGTGGGGAGTATGCTGCTGCATGTGGCAGGCTGGTGGCTGATTTTTGTTTTTCTTGCGGCATATGCTGGTTTTTTGCTTTGGCTGCTGGGGACGCGGTTACCCGAAACCCGTGATATGACACTGCCTGCAGCGTCGCCTCGTCAGGTGCTCGGCAATTATGTAAGCGTGCTGCGGCATAAAGAAGGCATGGGGTATATCTGTGCAGTGGCCGCCTCTTTTGCCGGTCTTTTCGCCTTTGTAACAGCATCGCCCTTTGTCTATCTTGATTATTTTGGTCTCTCACCGGGGATGTATCCGCTGATTTTCGGGGTTAACGTCGTTGTTATTGCGCTCTCCAACCGCGTTAATATTTATATGCTGCGTCAACGCACACCCCAACAAAACCTGCGCCTGGGGTTAATGATCCAGATGATCGCGGGCTTGGGCTTGGTGATCGTTACAGCGCTGGATATGGTCACGCTATATACCATTGTGCCTCTGGTGATGGTATTTACTGGCATGATTGGCTTGATCACTCCGAATGCCATCTCGTCACTGCTGGATCACTTTGGGCATATCAGTGCGACCGCAACGGCGTTGCTGGGTGGCATCCAGTTTAGCTGTGGCGCGCTTGCCGGGGTGTTGGTCGGGGCGTTTGAAGTCGCCCACCTGTGGCCCATGGTATTGACCATGCTGGGGGCGTCATTGTTGGGCAATATTGGCGTGCGGATGCTGACCGACAATTCAGAACAGAGTCGCTAGTCGTTTTATCCTGTCGTAGTGTTCTCATTTGCTATACGACGTTTTGCGTATTTAACGATTTAGAGATTGTCATATTTCTGCAATGATACGTGTGCAAACTCTCCTTTGTGAAAGGCCAGAAGGCCAACTCTTCCGGTAAGCATCAGCTGGCCGGATATCAAACCAGAGGGGAACACGACGTGAAAAAGCATACGCTAAGTGTTGCAGTAGTAGCCGGTCTAGCGGTAGGTGTTTCAAGCGCTGCCATGGCTCGCGACACAATCCAAATTGCGGGCTCTTCTACTGTACTGCCGTTTGCAGGTATCGTGGCTGAAGAGTTTGGTAATACGTATTCTCAGTTTAATACGCCGGTAGTTGGTTCTGGTGGTTCAAGTGGCGGCCTTCGTCAGTTCTGCCAGGGCGTTGGTGAAAACACCATCGATATCGCTAACGCTTCTCGCTCAATTCGTAGCGGTGAGGTTGAGAGCTGTGCCGAAAACGGTGTTAACGAAATTATTGAAATCCAATTCGGCTACGACGGCATTGTATTTGCCTCGCGCCTTGATCGTGGCGAGTTTGCCCTAACGCCTGAGCATGTTTTCAAAGCGGCGGCTGCTCAACTGCCGCAAAACGGCGAACTGGTTGATAACCCCTACACCCGCTGGTCTGAAATCGACAGCAACCTGCCTGACCAGGAAATCGTACTGGTTATCCCGGCTTCCAACCACGGTACGCGTGAAGTCTTTGAAGAGAAAGTCGTTCACCCGGGTTGTGACACTGTTGCTGAAGTAGAAGGCGATGCTTGCATCAACCTGCGTGGCGATGGCCGTATCGTTGAAATTGCCGGCGATTACACCGAAACCCTGGCGCGCCTGGATGCTCAGGAAGATGCAGTAGGTGTCTTCGGTCTTAGCTTCTACGATCAAAACCGTGACCGCTTGCAAGTGGCGACCGTTGATGGTGTAACACCTAGCCTGGAAACGATTGGCTCTGGTGAGTATCCGGTTTCTCGTCCGCTGTTCTTCTACGTGAAAGGCGAGCACATTGACGTGATTCCTGGCCTGGCGGAATACACGGAGTTCTTCCTGAACGAAATGACCTCTGGCTATGGCAGCCCGCTGGAAGACGCTGGTCTGATCCCGATGGATGAGAGCGAGCGTAGCCAAGTGCTTGAGCAGTTCGAATCCCGTACGGTCGTAAGCGTCGACTAAGTGCGGCAATGCTTCAGATTCGGTGTACCTTATTAAGTTTGTTTTTGCGCCAGCATCATGCAGTTGATGCTGGCGCTTAAACGTAGCAAGTCAAAGGCGGAAAGATAATGAGCAACTTTGCCTTGATAGCCACGCTGTTGGTGTTGATGGCCTTGGCATACCATTTAGGCTTGACGCGCAGCCGTGCGGTTGCGGCAACTCAAGATGTACGAATGCATTCGCGGCCGGGCTATTACGGTACGCTTGTGGCGCTTTGGTGCGGCTTGCCTGCACTCGCTATATTTTTGTTATGGTCATTTTTAGCCCCTCAGTTAATCGACATGCTGGTTATTCAGCAGTTGCCTACTGACATGGTTGCCAGTATGAGCGACCGTGAAATGCAAACGTTTCTGGATCGTGTAACTGCCTTGGCAAATGAACGTGGCGTAGCGGGTGGTGGTAGTCCTGAAGAGTGGGCCGCTGCGGCACATATGGCAAGGCTTCAAACGTTTGAAAATTTTAGCCTGGTGGCATTAGTCGCCGTGCTATCTGTGGCGGGCCTGGTCATTGCACGGCGGCGTATCACGCCCCAGTGGCGCGCCCGTAACCAGGTTGAACGGGTTATTATGTTTGCGCTAGCCGCAAGCTCGGCTGTTGCTATATTTACAACGATTGGCATTGTGCTCTCCATGCTGGGCGAGGCAATGAGGTTCTTTAGTTTTATTAGTCCCGCCGACTTCTTTTTTGGCACTACCTGGAACCCTCGATTTAGCACCTCTGGTACCTCTGACCAAGGGGAGTTTGGTTTATTACCCCTCCTCTGGGGCACCATAATGGTCAGTGGCATTGCACTGTTGGTAGCGATTCCTGTTGGGTTAATGACCGCAATCTACATGGCAGAGTACGCGCCGCCCTGGTTGCGCAATGTGGCCAAGCCGGTGATTGAGATTTTGGCGGGTATCCCGACCATTGTTTATGGCTTTTTCGCGCTGATGGTTGTGGGCCCCTTTCTCTCCGCTTTTGGTGATCTGATTGGCATTAATATTCGCACAACCAGCGCGATAACAGCGGGCCTGGTCATGGGGATCATGATCATTCCTTTTGTCTCCTCGCTGTCTGACGACATTATTACCCAAGTGCCTAAGTCGCTGCGGGATGGCGCGCTGGGTTTGGGTGCCACCAAGTCAGAAACGATTCGGCAGGTAGTATTGCCCGCCGCACTTCCCGGCATCGTGGGTGCTTTCTTGCTGGCAGCTAGCCGTGCGATTGGGGAAACCATGATTGTGGTATTGGCCGCTGGTAATAATCCTGTACTGCATGCCAACCCTTTCGAGGCGGTCTCGACTATTACCGTAACGATTGTTAACCAACTGACCGGGGATATGGATTTTGCAAGCCCCCAGTCACTGGTTGCGTTTGCCCTTGGTCTTACCCTGTTTGTGATCACCTTAGGCCTAAACGTCATCGCACTGGTTGTCGTGCGTAAATATCGCCAGCAATACGAGTAAGTGACTATGTCCATAACGATTGAGCAGCGTCGGCAACATCGGCTGATGACGATTGAAAAGTCGCTGGCGAAACGGCATCGCAAAGAGAACGGCTTCCGGCGGATGGGTCTCGCCGCTGTTATCACCGGTATGGCGCTGGTCGCCATCCTGTTTATCAGTATCCTGATGCGTGGTGTGCCTGCGTTTTGGCAAGCCACCATGTATATGGATGTGTATTTCGACCCTGAGATTATCCAGCTTGAGCCCAAGCCTGAACGCGCTAGTGGCGAGAGCCAGTTTGAGTTTGAAGAGCGTTTTTTACAGTGGGAAACACAAGCAGGGCTGGCCAATTGGCAATCCTTAATTGATAACGCTCTGGAAGAGGCGTTGGGGGTAGAGGTAGAGGGGCCGCCGTTACGTGATCTGCGTGCGCTTGTCACCTCTGGCGAGCGCTACGCGTTGCGTGATCGGTTTATTGAAGATCCTTCGCTGTTGGGGCAAACCGTCGAACTCAAGATGCTGGCGAGTGCGAACGTGGATGTCTGGATCAAAGGCAATATTGATCGTGATTTGCCGGATGCACGCCAACAGCTAAGTGCTCAAACGCGCGCCTGGGCTGACCAGCTTGAAGCGTCTGGCGTCATTCGTAACGCGTTTAGTACCTCGTTATTTTTAAATACTGACTCACGCAGCTCTTTGGCATCAGCGGGCCTGGCCGGTGCCTTTATGGGTTCGCTGTTTATGATGATCATCGTCATCGCGCTGTCTGTGCCGTTAGGGGTATCAAGCGCTATTTATCTGGAAGAGTTTGCGCCCAAGAATCGCTTAACCGATCTAATTGAAATCAATATCAATAACCTGGCAGCGGTTCCTTCCATTGTGTTTGGTTTGCTGGGCGCATCTATCTTTATTGGCTATTTAAGATTGCCTATTTCAGCGCCGCTGGTAGGGGGGCTGGTGCTTACGTTGATGACGTTACCGACCATTATTATCGCTACGCGGGCATCGTTACGCTCAATTCCGCCCTCTATTCGTCAAGCGGCGTTGGGGATCGGGGCATCGCGAGTGCAGACGGTATTTCACCACGTATTGCCCTTGGCGCTTCCCGGTATTTTGACAGGCTCTATTTTGGGTGTTGCTCAAGCATTGGGGGAAACAGCGCCCTTGCTTCTGATCGGTATGAACGCGTTTGTCGCGAGTGTGCCAGCAACACCGTTGGATCAATCAACCGCGCTGCCAGTACAGATCTATCTATGGCAAGGCAATGAGCTGCGTAATTTCTTCGAAGCACGCACGTCTGCGGCCATCATTGTATTGCTGGGACTAATGTTAAGCTTGAATGCATTGGCGATTTGGTTGCGTAAAAAATTCGAGACGAGGTGGTAAGTGAATACTTCAACAGAGCCGATGACAACAACCCCCATGGTTAGCGTCGGGGGCGGTGAAAGCCGCACTAGCAAGGCGAAAGATAAGGTCAAAATGAGTGCCGAAGCCGTTAAGGTGTTTTACGGTGACTCTCAGGCAATTAACGGTATTGACCTGGATATCTACGAAAACGAAGTGCTGGCCTTTATTGGGCCTTCCGGTTGCGGTAAATCGACATTTTTACGCTGCTTAAACCGCATGAACGACACCATCGATATCTGTCGTGTTGAAGGCAAAATTACATTAGATCAAAACGATATTTATGCGGCTAACCGTGATGTAGTATTGCTGCGCGCTCAGGTGGGGATTGTGTTCCAAAAGCCGAACCCCTTCCCGAAATCCATCTACGAAAATATTGCATATGGGCCGCGCTTGCACGGCTTGGCGCGGCGTAAGGCCGAGCTTGACGATATTGTAGAAAGCAGCTTGCGCCGCGCAGGGCTTTGGGAAGAGGTAAAAGACCGTCTTGATCAGCCAGGTACCGGGTTGTCAGGTGGTCAGCAGCAGCGTTTGTGTATTGCACGAACGGTAGCGGTAAGTCCGGATGTCATTTTGATGGATGAGCCGTGCTCCGCACTTGACCCGATTGCCACTGCCAAAGTAGAGCAGCTGATTGATGAGCTAAGTGAGAGCTATACCATCGTCATGGTTACCCACAATATGCAGCAGGCCGCTCGTGTGGCAGACCGCACCGCGTTCTTCCATATGGGTGACCTGGTAGAAGTGGACACCACTGATCAGATATTCACTAACCCCCAGGACCAGCGTACTCACGACTACATTACCGGGCGGTTTGGTTAGGCAACGACCTGCTATCGTGAGCGGGAGAAGGGCGCGGGGCTAACGCTGAAAAGCGTTGGCCCCGCGTCGTTTATGTCAGTCGATAAGCTCAACGGCAACCGCCGTGGCCTCGCCGCCGCCAATACACAGGCTGGCAATGCCACGTTTGCCGCCTTGAGTACGTAGGGCGTGAATAAGCGTGGCAATGATGCGTGAGCCGGTAGAGCCGACAGGGTGCCCTTGGGCGCAGGCGCCGCCAAAAATATTGACCTTGCTGTGTGGCAAGCCCAAATCGTCCATTGCCATTAGCGTCACTACGGCAAAGGCTTCGTTAATCTCAAATAAATCAACATCGTTGACACTCCAGCCAAGCTTTTTCATCAGGCTTTCTATGGCGCCTACTGGTGCAATCGTAAACTCGCTGGGGTGGCGAGCGTGGGTTGCATGCCCCAGCATTCTGGCTAATGGCTTCACGCCGTGGCGTTCGGCTGCTTCTGCGCTGGCCACAATAAGCGCTGAAGCGCCATCGGAGATAGAGCTGGCGTTTGCTGCGGTGATGGTGCCGTCTTTAGAAAAGGCTGGTCGCATGTGGCGAATTTTGTCGAGTTTGGCTTGAAACGGCTGTTCATCATGTTCAATAAGCGTGTCGCCTTGGCGCGTAGATACGGTGGCAGGCGCCATTTCAGCTGTTAGTTGCCCGCCGTTGGAAGCCGCGATAGCGCGCTCGAGCGAGGCAATGGCAAAATCATCCAAACGCTCCCGCGTGTAGCCTCGCCGTGAAGCGATATCCTGAGCGAAAACGCCCATTAATGTGCCCGTTTCAGCATCTTCAAGGCCATCCAGAAACATGTGGTCTTTGAGCTCGCCGTGGCCCAATCGATAACCGCCGCGGGCTTTGGTCAGCACGTAGGGTGCGTTGGACATGGACTCCATGCCACCCGCCAGTAGAATTTTTCCACTACCCGCTTTAATCACGTCGTGGGCGAGCATGGCGGCCTTCATACCCGAACCACATAGCTTGTTAATCGTCATTGCGCCGCACGCATCTGGTATACCGGCCTGACGCATGGCTTGGCGAGCGGGGCCTTGTTTGACACCACCTGGAAGCACGCAGCCCATAATGCCTTCATCAATTGCATCGGGCTCAATACCCGCACGTTGAATCGCCGCACGAATAGCAACCGCGCCCAGTTCAGGGGCGCTCATGCTCGATAAGCTGCCCATCATGCCTCCCATCGGGGTGCGTGCAGCGGATAGAAATACGATATCGGTTGCAGTATTCATTGGCTAACTCCTTAGGATTTATTGTGATTATTCTGCTGGGCAATAAGCGATGCGTTGACCCATTGGCGGGGCTGTGGTTTTCTCGTGGATAACCAAGCAAGCGCTAGTGTGAGTGAAATGAATGTAATAAATACATCTGTGCGTCGCAAGGAATTGACGCGTTTAGCGGCTCAGCTTTTTGTTCAGGAGGGCTTTGATCGTACCACTGTACGTATGCTGGCGCAGGAAATGGGTATCAAGTCCGGCAGCCTGTTTCATCACTTTAAAGACAAACAGGAAATCCTTGCTGCGGTGATCGAGGAAGGAATGCAGAATGCGTTAACGATTGCTCGCCAATCAATTGAGCACTGCTCGTCTGATCCTGAAGCGCGGCTGCGCGCGATGGCACGTGCTCATCTGGAAACACTTTTTACCGACCGCAATGCCCATGTGGTGGCCCTGTTTGAATGGCGGCGCTTGGACCCTGTCGCTAGTGCCCATTTAAGCCATTTGCGCGATGCGTATGAGGCCTTGTGGGTGCAGGTTATAGACGATGCACTGGAAGCGAAGCTTATCCGTGGGGATCGCTTTCTGGTTTCGCGATTTATATTGGGCGCTTTGAACTGGACCGTGCGCTGGTATGACCCAGGTGGCCCACGTACGCCAGATGACCTTGCGGATGAGCTGGTGGCGATGATCATGGCGCGCTAAGCGCTAATTTTTTAAGCAACCAGCCAGACGCCCTCAGTGCTTTTTTCTAGCAGTAGTAAATAGGCACTTGCTGCCAGCGACTCGTCTGTGTATTTCCTCGACCAACGTATAACCCTTTAATGCGGTAGATAGCTTGCGCTTCCTGCGGATTGCTTTTAGCGTTGAGGTTATCTGTGGGATTACGTTAACGTAAACTGAAAGCAATGCACGCATGACTTAAAACGTTACCCCGCCTGTTGCAAGACTGCTCATTACCAACAACATAAGAGAGCCATCATGACAGCGACACCACTCCCCGATTATTCGGGTTATCTTGAGCATTTCTCAATCGACCAGATGGTTGCCCGTCTGGATGATTATCAGGACGGCCAGCTCAATGCTTTTGAAGCGTGCTGCGGACGCCATGTGCGAGCGGGGCGCGGAGAAGTGCTGGCGCTGATTCATGAGGATACCCAAGGTGTAACGCACACCCTGACGTATGCCGAGCTGGACGAACAGAGTGGCAAGCTGGCGGGTTGGTTGGTGGCGCAAGGCCTAAAAGAGGGAGACCGCATTGCCTGTATGCTGCCTCGGTCAGAGGCATTACTGATAGCTGTGCTGGCTACCTGGCGGATAGGTGGTGTGTATCAGCCGCTATTTACAGCCTTTGGGCCTGATGCAGTGGATTACCGTTTAGGCCGGGCAGATACCAAGCTGGTGATCACCGATCACGCCAACCGCGATAAATTTGACGGCTTGAGTCAGTGCCCGTCAATACTGACGGTAGGAGGGGCGAGCCGCGAACATCCAAATGATCTGGATTGGCAGGCTGCCTTGGCGCATGCGTCGATGACGACCCAGCCGCCTCGCCTTGATCCTACCCAGCCTTTTTTGCAAATGTTCACCTCGGGTACCGTGGGCAAGCCCAAGGGTGTGGCCGTGCCGCTTTCGGCAATGACCGCCTTTGCGCTGTATATGGAACTTGCCGTTGACCTGCGTGATGATGACTGCTTCTGGAATATGGCGGACCCTGGGTGGGCGTATGGCCTTTACTACGCCATTACCGGACCGCTGCTGTTAGGTGTGACCACGCATTTCTGCGAAGCCGGGTTTAGTGCCGAAGGGGCGCTTGACTTTATGAAACGTCACCGGATCACCAATTTTGCGGCAGCCCCCACGGCCTATCGTTTAATGAAGGCGTCAGGGTTGTTCGATGATGCCTATCAAACGTTATCGCTGCGCGCTGCGAGCTCGGCAGGCGAGCCGTTAAATACTGAAGTGGTCAACTGGGTCGAAAAATCGCTTGGCTGTTCAGTGATGGACCACTACGGGCAAACCGAAACGGGCATGACCTGCAACAATCATCACACCCTTGATCACCCCAAGCATGTAGGTGGCATGGGCGTACCTTTGCCGGGCTATCGGCTGGCCATTCTGGATGCAGAGTATAATGAGTTGCCAGCGGGAGAGCCGGGCGTATTGGCCGTGGATATTGAACATTCACCGGCGCATTTTTTCCAAGGGTATACGTGGCAAGAGAAAAACCCCTTTGTGAAAGGCTATTATCTGACCGGCGATGTAGTGATCTGTAATGAGGATGGTTCGTTCCAGTTTGCAGGCCGTGATGATGACATCATTACCACCGCTGGCTACCGGGTAGGACCTACCGATGTGGAGAATAGTGTCATGATGCATCCTGCCGTGGCGGAATCTGCGGCGGTCGGGCAGCCTGATGAAATTCGCGGCGAGGTGATCAAGTCCTATATTGTGCTTCGCGAAGGATACGAGCCAAGCAATGAGCTGGCTGAGGCGATTCGCCAGCAGGTGCGTGAACGTCTATCTGCCCATGCGTTCCCTCGGGTCATTGAATTCGTCGAGGAGTTGCCTAAAACGCCTAGCGGCAAGATCCAACGCTTCAAGCTACGTGCGCAAGCGGTTGAACAAGCCGGCCATAACAATTAATCAATCCAGGGAGAGCCATTATGCAGGTAAAGGAGAGCACGTTTTTAATTACCGGGGCGGCGTCTGGGTTGGGCGCAGCAACGGCTGAGCGGTTAGTGGCCGCTGGCGCCAAGGTGGTGCTGTGTGATGTAAAAGACAGTATTCGCTGTCATGCTGCCCAACTAGGAGAGCGCGCAAAAGCCTGTATGGCCGATATTACCTCTTCAGAACAGATGCAGCAGGCGTTCGAGGTCGCTGCCAAATTGAGCGAAGAAAAAGGGCTCGCGGGTGTTATTCACTGTGCTGGCGTGATTAGCGTGGCCAAGCTAGTGGATCGGGAGGGCAATCCGGCTGACCTGGATGCCTATGCCAAAACAATCCATATCAATCTGGTAGGCACCTTCAACGTCATGCGCTTGGCAGCGGCGGCCATGGCAAAAAACACGCCCAATCAGGATGGCGAGCGTGGCGTGATTATTAACACGGCATCTATAGCCGCCTTCGATGGCCAAGTGGGGCAGTGCGCTTACAGCGCCTCTAAAGCAGGCGTAGTGGGGATGAGTTTGCCTGCCGCTAGAGAGCTTTCTCGGCATGCTATTCGTGTCATGGCGATTGCGCCGGGCGTGTTTGAAACGCCGATGATGGGCGACATACCTGATGAAGCCGCCCAAGCGCTTGCCGCCTCTGTTCCTTTTCCCAAGCGGTTAGGCAGGGCAGAGGAGTTTGCCCAGCTAGCCGAGCATATTATTGTTAATTCCATGCTTAATGGTGAGGTGATTCGGTTGGACGGTGGTATTCGGATGCAGTGAAAGCGCATCCGTTGCTTAGACATCAACTCGCCAGCAATTCGGCTGGCGAGTTTTTTTGCGTTTAGCCGATCAATTCTCAATGCTTCGACCAAAAGACTAGCGTTAATGTGGCTTTAATTCAAACGCTCGCTTGACTCGCTTTGCGGTGCGCGCTAGCTTTCAAACATGTGTTTGAAAGCTGTTTTTTTGAAATCCAGCGCTGCTTTCAACTCCCCGTTTAGGAGAAGTGCTATGCCAAGTTATCAGGCCCCTCTGCGTGATATGCGTTTCGTCATGGACGAAATGCTTGATTACCCTACTCACTACGCTGCATTGCCAGAAGGTGATGACGCTTCACCCGACGTAGTGGCCGCCATTCTGGAAGAGGGCGCGCGCTTTTCTCGTGATGTTCTCCTGCCAATTAATCAAAGCGGCGATGAAGAGGGTTGTGTGCTAGAGGGCGGTGAGGTGAAAGCGCCTCAAGGCTTCAAGGAGGCGTACCAGCAGTACGTAGAAGGCGGCTGGCCAAGTCTGGCGGCTGATCCCGAGCACGGTGGGCAAGGGTTGCCGCCTTCGCTTGCTATGGTGCTTTCGGAAATGATCTGCGCGACCAATTTAGCCTGGGGTATGTATCCAGGGCTTTCTCATGGTGCCGCTGACGCGCTGCGCCATCATGGCACCGACGAGCAGAAAGCGACGTATCTTACCAAGCTGGTGGAAGGCGTTTGGACGGGCACCATGTGCTTAACAGAGCCTCACTGTGGTACCGATCTTGGGTTAATCAAGACTCGCGCCGTGCCAGCCGCTGGGGAGGCTTATACCATTACCGGCACCAAAATATTTATCTCCGCTGGTGAGCATGATCTGGCCGAAAATATTGTCCATCTGGTGCTCGCCAAACTGCCTGATGCGCCAGAAGGGTCAAAAGGTATTTCACTCTTTGTCGTGCCTAAGTTTTTACCTAATGCGGATGGCAATCCCGGTGAGCGCAATGGGGTAACCTGCGGCTCCCTAGAACATAAAATGGGCATTCATGGTAACGCGACGTGCGTTATGAACTTTGATGGTGCCACTGGTTATCTGGTTGGGCCGCCTAATAAAGGCCTGGCGTGCATGTTTACCATGATGAATGCTGCGCGCCTTGGCGTGGGTATCCAGGGGCTTGGTCTCATTGAAGCCAGTTTTCAAAATTCGTTGAATTACGCCCGTGACCGCCTACAGATGCGTGGTTTGTCAGGCAAGCAGGCGCCCGAAAAACCTGCCGACCCGATTATCGTTCATCCGGATGTGCGCCGGATGCTGCTAACGCAAAAAGCGTTTGCCGAAGGTGGGCGCATGCTGGTGCTTTACGCCGCCCAGTTGCTGGACACCGTTGAGCTTGGTCAGCCTGGTGAAGAAAAAGAGCGTGCTGAAACCTTGCTGGGACTGCTTACGCCGATCGTTAAAGCGTTCCTAACGGAAGTTGGTTTTGAGAGTACTAATGAAGGCGTACAAATTTTTGGTGGTCACGGCTTTATTAAAGAGTGGGGAATGGAGCAGTTAGTGCGTGATGCACGTATTACGCGGCTCTATGAAGGCACTACCGGCATTCAGGCACTCGACCTGTTGGGGCGAAAAGTGCTGATGAGCCAAGGGGAGTCGCTCAAGGTCTTTACCAAAGAGATTCATAAATTCTGTAAAGCCGAGGCTGATAACCCTGCGCTTAAAGAGTTTGTTAAGCCGCTGTCTAAGCTCAACGCAGAGTGGGGTGAGCTGACGATGGGGGTTGGCATGAAAGCGATGCAGGATCGTGAGGAAGTTGGGGCGGCAAGTGTCGACTACCTGATGTATTCCGGCTATGTCGCGCTTGCTTATCTGTTTGCGCGAGCGGCTAAACAAGCATCTGTTGCGCTTGAAGGTGATGATAAGGCGTTTTATGCCGCCAAGCTTAATACTGCGCGATTCTACTATCAGCGGCTACTGCCGCGTACGAAAGCGCATGCGCAGATGATCCAGGTCGGTGCTGGCAGCTTAATGGCTATCTCCAGCGAAGATTTTGGTCTGGGCTTTGAGATCTAACATGTAGTGTGTGCAGGCACGCTTTGGTTATTCGCCAAACGTTTTTATCAGTACTGTGTTCGGTGGTTTGCGGCAGTCTCTTGTTATGGAGCATATCCATCAAGCAGACCTGCCGCTTTTTTTATAGGGCGCTGGATCTTTTTAAAGATAGTGCTTGCCAAACGTCCGGCGAATCCGTAAAGTACGCATCCGCTGCCGGGGACGCCCAGCGTTACCAGCGGCGAAGAAGGTGAAAACCTTCGGTTTGTCAGGAAGTTAGCGAAGTTTTAATCGCTCGCTTCATTCGCTGAAAACAGCGGTTGACAAACATCAGGAAGTGCGTAGAATGCGCCTTCCTCGCTGAGGCAAGCGGCTCCGGTCATCGAGTCGAA